>DNLO01000073.1:875-6948 GCA_003488445.1 Lachnospiraceae bacterium
CAGGTGGACGGCCGCGTCAAGCATTTCTTCTCCATATACAAGAAGATGGTGAACCAGGGCAAGAGTATCGACCAGATATACGATCTCTTTGCCGTGCGCATATATGTGGATACTGTAAAGGACTGTTATGCGGCTCTGGGTATCATCCACGAGATGTACAAGCCGCTTCCGGGGAGGTTCAAGGACTATATCGCTACTCCCAAGGAAAATATGTATCAGTCACTGCATACCACGCTGATAGGCCATAGCGGTATACCCTTCGAGATACAGATACGGACCTACGACATGCACAAGACTGCGGAGTACGGCATAGCTGCCCACTGGAAGTACAAGGAGGCGGCAGACGGCATGACTCCCGATATGCAGGAGGAGGAGAAGCTCGCCTGGCTGCGCCAGATACTGGAGTGGCAGCAGGATATGTCCGACAACGAGGAATTCCTGCAGTCGCTGAAGGCCGATCTGAACCTCTTTTCCGATCAGGTGTACTGCTTCACACCCACAGGCGACGTGAAGACGCTGCCGGCAGATTCCACTCCCATAGACTTCGCCTATGCGGTGCATTCGGCCGTGGGCAACCGGATGATAGGTGCCAAGGTCAACGGCAAGCTGGTGCCCATAGACTACAAGATGCAGAACGGCGACCGGGTGGAGATCATCACCTCGCAGAATTCCAAGGGCCCCTCAAGGGACTGGCTGAACATAGTACGCTCTACCCAGGCGAGATCGAAGATAAACCAGTGGTTCAAGCATGAGCTCAGAGAAGACAATATAGTAAGAGGCAAGGAGTCCTTCGCCGAGTATTGCAGATCCCACGGTATAAATGTGAAGAAGATCTCCAAGCAGGAGTATATGGATGAGGTCATGCAGAAGTATGGCTTCAAGGACTGGGATGCGGTATATGCAGCCATAGGGCACGGTGGTCTGAAGGAAGGCCAGGTCATAAACCGCATGGTGGAGCTCTATGACAGGGATCATGCGGCCAAGGTGACCGATGAGGATATTCTGAACGAGCTCGATGAGAAGACCAGACAGTCCATCAAGCGGAAGAGGAACGGAGGCATAGTCGTACGTGGTGTGCATGATGTCTCGGTGAGGTTCTCCAAGTGCTGCTCGCCGCTGCCGGGAGACGAGATAGTGGGCTTCGTCACCAGAGGGAACGGCATATCGATACACCGTACCGACTGCAGGAACATCATGAGCATGACGGACTCTGACAGGAACAGGCTGATAGAGGCGGAGTGGGACAAGAGCTCCGGCAGTGCTTCCAACGACGAGAAATATACCGCCGAGCTCAGCATATATGCCAACAACCGCAGCGGACTGCTGGTGGATGTGTCGAGGGAGATCACTGATTCGGGCATAGATATCATGGGAATGAACACCAGGATATCCAAGCAGGGCGTGGCCACCATCACCATCAGCTTCGAGATACACAATACCGAGGAGCTGAAGACGATCACCGGCAAGCTTAGGAGCATACCGAGCGTGATAGATATAGAAAGGACGGTAGGAGGATGATAAAAGGTATAGTACTTGGCCCGGTGCAGACGAATGTATATTTCATAATAAATGATGATACAAAAGAGTGCGTGATAGCCGATCCCGCCGACAGCCCCCAGGTGATAGAGGGGGTGCTCGAGAGAGAGTCGCTGATACCGAAGGGAATGATCCTGACTCACGGACACTATGATCATATCGCAGCGGTAGAGTGGCTTAAAAAGGAGATGAAGCTTCCGCTGTATGCCTCTGAAGCAGAGAAGAGGCTTCTGGGGGATGCGGAACTCAACCACTCTCTGATGTCCTACGGCCGGGGGATCACCGCAGAGGCGGATGTGTGGCTGAAGGACGGAGAGGAGTTCGACCTGGCCGGCATACACTTCAGATGCATGTATACTCCGGGGCATACGGAGGGGTCATGCTGCTATCTGATAGACTCCATGAAGGCGATGATATCCGGAGACACCCTGTTTGAAGGGTCCATCGGCAGGACTGATCTGCCTACCGGGAGCGTGCCGGCAATGAAGCAGACACTGAGAGAGCGGATCAGACCTCTGGATGACGATATAACGGTGTATCCCGGACACGGAGGGGTGACGACGATAGCAGATGAGAAGAAGTGGAACCCCTTCCTGGGCGGGGAGTTTTAGAACGTCGGGAAGAGAGAGCAGCAGTAAAAATAAGAGCAGGAGCTGAAGAAGGGAAACAGCATGAGTGACAAACTGATAAAGAAACCGACTACGGGTATGAAGGATATACTCCCGCAGGAGATGGAGATAAGAGACTATGTGGAGCGGATGGTGACGAAGACGTATGCAAGCTTCGGCTTCACACGTATAGAGACCCCTGCCGTGGAGCATATAGAGAACCTGACCTCCAATCAGGGAGGAGAGAACGAGAAGCTGATCTTCAAGATAATGAAGCGGGGTGAGAAGCTCGATATACAGGGAGCATCTTCGGAGAACGATCTGGCCGACTCGGGACTGAGATACGACCTGACTCTGCCGCTGTCCAGGTACTATGCCAACAACAGCCAGTCCCTGCTGATGCCGTTCAAGGCACTGCAGATCGGCAACGTGTTCAGGGCGGACAGGCCTCAGAAGGGCAGGTTCAGACAGTTCAAGCAGTGCGATATAGATATCATAGGCGATCCCAGTGATCTGGCTGAGATAGAGCTTTTGAACGCCACCACCACGCTGCTCATGAACCTCGGGTTCAGGGGCTTCAGGGTAAGGATAAACGACAGAAGGATACTCCGGGCCATGGGAAGATACGCAGGCTTCGAAGAAGACAGGCTTCCGGACATATTTATCGTGCTGGACAAGATGGACAAGATAGGTATCGACGGGGTGAAAGCGGAGCTTATCGAAGACGGATATGACAGCGGGGCAGTCACGAAGTATCTGGAGCTTTTCAGACAGATCGACGATACCGCCGAGGGCGTGAAGAAGATAGGAGATATACTGAAGGACGACATAGAGGACGGTGTGACAGACGATATGGTGGAGATCTTCCATGCGGTGGGAGATACAGCTGCAGACTTCAGACTCTCCTTTGATCCCACCCTCGTAAGAGGAATGGGCTATTATACGGGGACCATATTTGAGATAGAGATGGAGGAGTTCGGGAGCTCTGTTGCCGGCGGAGGCAGATATGACGGGATGATAGGGAGATTCACCGGACAGGATGTGCCCGCCTGCGGCTTCTCCATAGGCTTCGAGCGCATCATCACCATACTCATGGACAAGGGCTTCAAGGTGCCGGATACAGCGGAGCGTACAGCTTTCCTCATAGAGAAGGGCATCGGAGCCGACAGGCTCACGCAGATCATGAAGGAAGCAAAGGAACTCAGGGAGTCGGGCAGGATCGTGCTGGTAGCGAGGATGGCCAAGAACAGGAAATTCCAGAAGGATAATCTGGAAAAGTCCGGATATACATCATTCAGGGATTTCTATAAGGATTGACGGGATGAGACTGATAAAGAGAGAACTTGGACTGATCGCCGTGACGGATCTCGCCAGCATGAGAGTGAACCTGAAGCTCAGAGATGCGGTGGAGGAGGCTATCAACGGAGGTGTCACCATGGTGGTGCTCAATGAGCCGACCCTGGCGCACGATATCCTCATGAAGGAAGCGGTGAGGCTTAAGATACTGTGCGGCATGCACGATATCCCCTTCATAATGATGAGGCATGTGGACATAGCGGATGCGGTGGATGCCGACGGAGTAGTGGTGGCCTGCGAGGAGTTCGATCCGGACCGGATCAGGTCCGTGATAGGAACGGACAGGATGATAGGCGTGCTGGTGTCTACTCCGGAGGAAGCGAAGAAAGCCATGCATGACGGTGCCTGGTTTCTGATGTGCGGTCCGGTGAGCGTGGGGCATGACGGAGAGCATCCGGACTGCATCTCTATAGAAGAGCTGGAGAGCGTATGTGCGGTGGTAGACATACCGGTCGTAGCTTACGGCGGACTGGCTGATGCGGATGTGAACCATCTGAGAGGGACGGGCATATCAGGCATAGGTGCGGCTACGGGGATATTCGGTCAGGCCGATATCAGGGAGGCAGCGGCATCGCTTCGGCGTATATCCAGGGAGATACTGTAGCATGGCAAAGCAATGGACAGAGCTCATACTGCTGATCTTTTTCTCTGCTTTCTTCTCGGCTGCAGAGACATCCCTCACTACTTTCAACAGGATAAGGATAAGAGAGCTGGCGGACGGCGGAAGCAGGGGTGCGTCTCTTCTGCTCAGGATGGAAGAAGAGAAGCCCAAGATGCTCTCTGCCATACTGATAGGCAATAATATCGTGAACATAGCAGCGTCTGCACTGGCCACCACCATAGCCATGTCCATAGGCTTCAATGTCGGTCTGATGACGCTGATACTGACCTTCATCATCCTGATATTCGGAGAGATCACACCAAAGAATGCCGCCACGGTAAAGGCGGAGGGTCTGGCACTCTTCTATGCGAGGATCATCTATGCCCTGATGTGGCTGCTCACTCCCGTGATATGGATCATCAATATGCTGTGTCGCGGAGTGCTGCTCCTTATGCGGATAGATATAAACGGAGCCAGGGATCCCATGACGGAGGGGGAGCTTCGCAAGATAGTGGATGTGAGCCACGAGGAGGGTGTCATCGAGAGCGAAGAGAAGGAGATGATAAAGAACGTGGTGGACTTCGGTGACTCGAGAGTACGTGATATAATGACTCCCCGTATAGACGTGGTCGAAGTGGATATCGATGCCGGGTATGAGGAGCTGAAGCAGATCTTCACAGAGGAGAAGTATACCAGGATACCGGTATACAAGAGCGATACAGACAACATCATAGGCATAATAAACATGAAGGATTTCTTCGTGGATGCCGACCCGGGACATTTCAGGACCACCGATATAATGAGGGATGCATACTACACCTACGAGACCAAGAACACTGCGGATCTGCTGGTGGAGATGCAGGAGGACTCGGTGCCGATGGCCATCGTGCTCAATGAATACGGTGCGGCGGAGGGCATAGTCACCATGGAGGATCTCATCGAGGAGATAGTGGGTGAGATCAGGGACGAGTATGACGAGGACGAGGAGCAGCTCATCGAAGAGATCGGAAGCCGGGAGTTCATGGTGGAGGCATCGGTAAAGATAGACGACCTGAATGATGAGATAGGAACGGACCTCCATTCGGATGATTATGATTCCGTGGGAGGATATATCATAGGATGCGTGGACCGGATACCTCAGCCGGGTGAGTCGGTCATCACTGATGAGGGCATCGTATTCGAGATAACAGAGGGAGTCGAGAACAGGATAGACAGGGTCAAGATCACCCTGCCGGACAATAAAAAGGATAAGGAGAGATAAAATGTTCCAATCAAGGACGCACACATGCGGAGAACTCAGACTGAAGGATGCGGGAAGCAGGGTTACCCTTGCGGGCTACTACGAGAACATGAGAAGGGTGAGCAAAAATCTCGGATTTCTCGTGCTGAGAGACTTCTACGGGACGACCCAGATAGTCATAGAGACTGAAGAGATGATGGATAAGCTCGCGGGGATCAATACCGAGTCCACACTGCAGATAGAGGGGACGGTAAGAGAGAGATCCAGCAAGAACCCCGATCAGCCCACCGGTGAGGTAGAGGTGGTGCCGGAGGACATACGTATACTGGGCAAATGCCGCTACAATGAGCTGCCCTTCGAGATAAACAGATCAAGGGAAGCAGATGAGAATACAAGACTGCGCTACAGATATCTCGACCTCAGGAATCCCGAGGTGAAAGACAGGATAGTGCTGAGATCACAGGTAGTGGCCGAGCTTCGCAGATCCATGACAGAGCATGGCTTCATGGAGATAACGACTCCGATACTCACCTGCTCGTCACCTGAGGGAGCGAGAGACTATCTGGTACCCTCCAGACTGCACGAGGGCAAGTTCTATGCTCTGCCGCAGGCTCCTCAGCAGTTCAAGCAGATACTGATGGCATCGGGTTTTGACAGGTATTTCCAGATAGCGCCCTGCTTCAGGGACGAGGATGCGAGAGCGGACAGGTCTCCGGGAGAGTTCTATCAGCT
>DNLO01000073.1:7007-7348 GCA_003488445.1 Lachnospiraceae bacterium
CTGGATATGGAGATGGCTTTCGCCACCCAGGAGGATGTGTTCGGCGTGCTGGAGGAGGTGCTTCCCCCGGTGTTCGCCAGATTCGGAAAATACAAGAAGGCATCGGGCGCTCCCTTCAGAAGGATAGCGTATCTGGATGCTCTGGAGACATACGGTACGGACAAGCCGGACCTGCGTATAGACCTGACTCTTTCCGAGGCTACGCAGATGATGAAGGGCGGCGGATTCGAGCCCTTCGAGACGGCTGAGGTGATAAAGGCCATAGTGGTGCACGGCTTTGAAGGCTCCAGAAAGGTCATAGACAAGATCGCATCTGATGCCGAGGTGGTATCAGGAGGGAA
>DNLO01000202.1 GCA_003488445.1 Lachnospiraceae bacterium
ATGTTCTGCAGCTTCTTGCCCGGCGGATGAGCCTCTATATTGATCCCCGCCTCCAGTACATCTTCATTATCCGTCAGTGTAAGCTTGCCGTGTCCTCCTCCGAACATTTCCGCGAACACGATATCAAACTGTTTCCCTATCTGCTCGAACTTCTCGGTGAACTGCTTCCTCATGGACTCGGTCAGCTCGTTGATGATCGTGGTCAGATCCTCCTCGGCATGTATGATGTCGTCTCTCTGCCTGGTCAGGAACTCGTATCTCTCCGAGAGCTCTCTGTATTCCTCTATGGCGCCGACGTTCACATCACCCAGATTCCTTATCTCGGCCTTGAGTCTCACGGAGTCCTTTCTCATCTCGGGAAGCTCTCCCAGAGTATCATCCTTCAGCTCCCTTGAAGCAATGAGCGTCAGGTTGTACTCATCCCACATATACTTGGTGAGACTCTCGCTGCTCTCCCCAAGCTTCTCCTTCTGGTTCTCGAGCCTTATCTTCTCTCTTTCCAGTGCGGCCTTTCGCTCATTGATGGCATCCCTGTCCTCGAAGAGGCTCTTCTGCACGCCGGCAGCCTCATCCCTCTGATCCATCAGGGCCTTCAGCTGATCCTGTTTTTCCTTGTCGTAGTCTCCCGCAGAAAGCAGTGTCTCCTGCAGGCTCTTTATCTGTTCAGTCTTGAAGACGATGTCTTCATCGTTCTTCTTCAGGTTCTCCTCTATGTTGTCGAGGTCAGCACGGAGTCTTGCATTCTCTCCCTCCACTCTGTCGATGTTCTCGGCAGCGTAGGTCTGCTGCTCTCTGAACTTCGCCATGCGCAGCTCGTTCTCTCCCACCTCTTTCCTCAGCGTGAGCGATTCCTCGGTGAGCTGTTTGATCAGGGCATCCAGTCTTGAAGCCTCCTCATCGGCACTCTTCTCGGTCTCCTCCGACTGCTTCAGCCTGTCTTCATTTTCCTTCAGCTGGTTTCTGATATCCTCGATCTCTTTATCCAGGTTGCCGACCTCGGTGACTATACCTGCCCTGCCTGCGGAGTTTTCGTTCTTTTTCTCCTCCGCCATATTGAGGTTCATCTTGGCTGTGTTGAGACGCAGGCTCTCCTCCTGCATCTTGTCTGTGATGCCCTGCATCTCATTCCTTAAGGCACTCTTGCTGTCGCGGAGCTCTTCTATGGACTGGAGTATCTTATCCTTTTCCTCCAGCTTCTTCTTGAGATCAGCCGTGAGCTCCTCTATCTCACGCCCTCTTCCCAGCAGGTTGCTCCGGCTCCTGAAGGCACCTCCGGCTATGGCACCGCCCGGATTCAGTGCTTCCCCGGCCACCGTCACTATCCTGAGAGTGAATCTGTACTTTCGTGCGAGAGCTATGGCATTGTCTATATTGTCCACGACTATGAAGTTGCCAAGCAGATTCTTCGCTACAATGTCGTATTTCTTTTCGGCCTTCACGAGGGTGTCTGCCATTCCTATGACGCCCTTCTCGTTCACGGCATCCTTCGCCTTGAAGTCTCTCTCCTGTATGGTGTTCAAGGGCAGGAAGGTCACACGTCCGGCGTGAGCCTGCTTCAGCTCTTCTATCAGCCTCTTTGCCGCCTTCTCGTCCTCCACCACTATGTTCTGTATATTGGCGCCGAGAGCCGTCTCTATGGCTGTCTCGTATTCACCGTCCACCTTGAGTATGTCGGCCACCACGCCGCATATTCCGGCAGACTTGTCCTTCTTGCGGTCCATGACATAGCGGACGGCATTTCCGTAGCCCTCGTATCTCTCCGCTATGTTCTTAAGGCTCTCGAGCTTTGTCTTTTCCTCGGTATAGGCGGTCTCGAGCCTGCGCTCTTCCTCCACGGCCTCATCTATCCTGCTGTTGATGCCGGAGAGTTCGTTCTCCTTTTCCTCTCTGTGCTCGTTGTACTCCCTGATCTTCGCCGCTATATCCTCCATGTCCTTCTTCATGGATTCTATGGCATCGTCAGCCTCTGCCTCGGAGCTCTTTGCGCGCAGCAGCTGCGAGGACAGCTCAGCCTTCCTTATCTCCGACTGCTCCAGGAGGGTCGTAAGTCTTTCCTTTTCTCCCTTTATCGCACCTCTGCCGTCTATGGTATCCAGCACCACCTGCTTTTTTGCAGCTGCTTCACTGTTTGCCTTATCTATCCTGCTGTCATAGTCGGCAAGCTCCTCGGTCTTTCCGCTGCCTGCTCCCTCCAGCTGTGACACCTTCTCATCTATCTCCGCCTTGCCCTGGCGCAGCTTCTCCAGCTCCTTCTCATGGTGCTCTATCCCCGCAAGGATCTGCTCCTTCCTCTCACCAAAGTGTCCCGTGGTGGCATTGAGGGAGTTGATCTGCTCCTCCAGCACCTTGATATCCGAGTCTATGCGGCTCCTCTTGGTATTGGAGTCCGAGATCTCCTGCCGCATATCTTCTATGCTGTGCTCCAGCTCCTCTATCCTTTTGCTCGCCTCCTCATACCGGTTGTGGCTTTCCTGCAGCTCCCTGTCTACGCCGCCGATATCGTTCACCACGGCATCATACTTTTCGGAGAGCTCCTGCATCATCCCCTCATATCTTTCCGATTCGGCGAGGAAGATGTTCACATCGAGCTTCTTAAGCTCCTCTTTCTTCTCAAGATAGACCTTGGCATCCTCTGACTGCTTCTTCAGAGGCTCTACTCTTCCCTCCACCTCCGAGAGTATGTCTGTCAGACGCAGCAGATTCGCCTTCTCGCTGTCCAGCTTCTTCACTGCTGTATCTTTACGTTTCCTGTATTTCACGATGCCGCAGGCCTCGTCAAAGAGTTCCCTTCTCTCCTCAGGCTTGCCTGAGAGGATCTGGTCGATCTTGCCCTGTCCTATGATGGAGTAGCCGTCCTGTCCGATGCCTGTATCGTAGAAGAGCTCGTTAATATCCTTGAGTCTGACGGGATTTCCGTTGATGAGATAGTCTGATTCCCCCGATCTGTACACACGTCTGGTGACAGACACCTCGTCGTAGTCCGTGGACAGTACATGATCGGAGTTGTCCATGGTGATGGTCACATAAGCATATCCCATGGCCTTTCTGATCTCAGTCCCGGCGAAGATGACATCCTGCATGGACGAGCCTCTCAGCTGTCTTGCACTCTGCTCACCCAGCACCCACCTTACCGCATCCGACACATTGCTCTTGCCGGAGCCGTTTGGGCCCACTATGCCGGTGATACCGTACTTGAAGTCCAGCTTTATCTTGTCTGCGAATGATTTGAAACCGTGTATCTCTATACTCTTTAAATACATATCCGTCCTTGTCCTTACTTTAATCTGCCCAGGGCGTCATATGCCGCCTTTTGCTCGGCAGCCTTTTTTGAGCTCCCGTCAGCTCTGGATACCTCACTGCCGTCTATATACACTGCGCAGGTAAATACCTTTGCATGCTCAGGTCCCCTCTCATCTATCAGACGATACTCGAGCTTTCCCGTCCTGCTCTGGATGAGATTCTGAAGCTTTGTCTTGGAGTCATGAAACATCACCCTGCGTTCGGCATCCGTGAGCACAAACCTTTCTATAAAGCTCCTTGCCTCGCTCATCCCCGAGTCCAGATAGATCGCTCCTATCACAGCCTCAAATACATCAGACACTATAGATGCCCTGTTACGACTGCCATGCATATCTTCTCCGTGCCCGAGTATGATATGATCCGAAAGACCTATCTCTCCGGCACAGCCGGCGAGTGTCGGTTCGCATACAAGTGATGCCCTCAGGCTTGTCATCTCTCCTTCACGCATCCCGGGATTGTTCCTGTATATGAAATCGGATGATACAAGCTCTAAAACTGCATCGCCCAGAAACTCCAGCCTCTCATAGTCCTCCCTGCCATCCTCCGTCATTTCGTTTTTGAATGACGAGTGGGTAAGGGCAGTGAGCAGCAGCTGCTTGTCCTTAAATACATATCCTATTTTCTCTTCAAGCTTCTCTATCGGATATACGTTGTTCATTTCAATACATCATTAAAGAGCCGGCACACTACCTCTGCCGGCTCGATAGCATTATACCCTCTACTTGTCAGTTCTTTTCTCTTGCAGCCTTAATAAGCTCTACGGCGTCTCCTACCGTCTTGATGTTCTCCACCTCATCGGTGCCAACGGTCAGCTCAAACTCCTGCTCTATCCCCATGATGATCTGAAATACATCGAGCGAGTCCGCTCCGAGATCATCGGTAAAAGTAGTCTCAAGAGTGACCTCATCCTGATCTACGCTGAGTACCTCCGCAATGATTTCCTTCAGCTTTTCAAATTCCATTATCTGTTCCTCCCGTTTAATTAGTATCAGTATCCAGATCCAGATACTGCCTTATCTTCCCGTTCACGTCCTGTTCCTTGAATGTGATGCACTGTATTATCGAGTTTCTCACCTCATTCGCCTTTGCGGATCCGTGGGTCTTTACCACCAGCCCCTTCAGACCGAGCAGCGGTGCGCCCCCGTATTGTGCGGCATCAAATGCTGTAAGGGTCTCCTTGAGGGAATTCTTTATGAGCAGTGCACCTATCTTTGTGGCAAGATTCTTCATCAGTGCTCC
This sequence comes from Lachnospiraceae bacterium, assembly GCA_003488445.1. GTDB lineage: Bacteria > Bacillota > Clostridia > Lachnospirales > Lachnospiraceae > NK4A144. Next base: position 4,540 of record DNLO01000202.1, read on the forward strand.
CTTCATCTTGGAGAGCAGCACCTTACCTACACCCTCATACATCTTCAGTGCCACGTTTCCGGCGAATGCTTCGCATACTATCACATCAGCTCCGCCTGCAGGTATCTCGCGTGCCTCTATTGAGCCGATGAAATTTATGTCGGTGCATGCTTTGAGCAGCGGATAAGTCTCCTTTACAAGAGCGTTTCCCTTTTCCTCCTCTACACCTATATTCAAAAGAGCCACTCTGGGTCTGTCTACTCCCATGGCATACTTCATATAGGCTGATCCCATCTTTGCAAACTGCACCAGATGAGAAGGTCTGGCATCTACATTTGCCCCGCAGTCCACCAGCAGAGATACTCCGTCGGCATTAGGTATGAGCGGAGCAAGAGGCGGTCTCTCCACTCCTCTTATCCTGCCTACGAGAAGCTGTCCTCCCGCAAGCACCGCG
>DNLO01000081.1 GCA_003488445.1 Lachnospiraceae bacterium
CTGAAGAGCCTGGAGGGTACGGATACCAGGCCTACACTGGACAGATACAAGGAGACGCTGTTCAACACGATACAGACATATGTGCCGGACAGCTTCTTCATAGATGTATGTGCGGGTACGGGAGCCATAGGCATAGAGGCGCTGAGCCGCGGGGCGGACAGGGCTGTGTTTATAGAGAACAACAGAAAGGCCATATCCGTGATAGAAGAAAACCTGCAGAGGACCCATCTGGCAGACAGAGCAGAGGTGCTCACGGCTGATGCTGTCACCGGGCTCATGCAGACTGAAAAGAAGGGCCCGGCAGATGTCATCTACATCGATCCTCCCTACGGAAGGAATCTGGAAGAGCAGATTCTGAAGCTCCTTTCGGGCTCGAAGCTGGTAAACGAAGATACCCTTATAGTAGTCGAAGCCTCCAATGAAACAGAGCTTGATTATCTTGATGCATTGGGCTTTAATATAATAAAGACAAAGGAATATCGCACAAACAAGCATGTTTTTATCATGAAAGGCTGAACAGATGTCCAATGCGGTTTATCCGGGATCCTTTGATCCCGTTACATACGGTCATATCGATGTGATCAAAAGAGCATCTCATCTTTTTGATACTCTTACGGTATCCGTGCTCAATAACGGGGCAAAAACTCCGTTGTTTTCTGTAGATGAACGTGTTAAGATGTTACAGGATGTGTGCCGGGATATACCCAACGTCAGAGTGGATTCCTTCTCGGGACTCACGGCCCGGTATGTACAGGACAATCATTTCGATGTCATCATCAGAGGATTGAGGGCTGTCACTGATTTCGAGTACGAGCTTCAGATGGCACAGACCAACAGGAAGCTGGCTCCGGAGGCTGATACGGTGTTTTTGACCACGAGTCTGGAGTATGCTTATCTTTCCTCCACCACAGTCAAAGAGGTGGCATTTTACGGCGGGGACATCAGCAAGTTCGTGCCTCACGAGATAGAAGAAATGATACATGAGAAGTATCTTTTAAGGAGCAGAAATGGCAAGTAAGATTGAACAGACTATCGATGATATCTACGAATATCTGGACAGCTGCAAGTATGCAGCCTTCAGCAACAAGGAAAGCATCATAGTCAACAAAGAGGATATTTATGAACTCCTGGAGGAGCTGAAGAGCAATACACCCGATGAGATAAAGAACGCCAGACAGCTGGCAGCCAACAGAGATGCCATACTCGAGCAGGCAAAGGCGAGAGCCAATGAGATGCTGGAGAAGGCTGCAGAGAAGCAGGGTGAGCTCATCGAGAAGAATGAGATAATGCAGCAGGCATATGCTCAGGCCACAGAGGTGGTGGAGCAGGCGAAGATGCAGGCTTATGATATGCTCAACCAGGCAACGACAGAGGCAAACAATTATCAGCTTTCTGCCGTGAGATATACATCCGATTCACTGGCCAATATCTCCGATATACTTACCAAGGCGATCAACGAGGCTCAGGGAAGATATTCCGATCTTATCACTTCACTTTCCGAGTGCCTGAAGATAGTGAACAATGACCGGACACAGCTTACAATGGCTGCAGATGTGGAGCAGGTGAACATACCGGGTGCAGAGCCCCAGGCCAAGGCACAGGCAAGTGGCAGACCTGCCACGCCTCCTAATGTGGCGGGCCATGATGCAGCTTCTTCGAAGCCCCCTGTAGTCGACAGATCCAATTCGATACGTGAATCCATAAATGATGATGATATAGATAATATATGAGCATTCTTGGCGATATTGAACCGAAGAACGTATTTAAGTTTTTTGAGGAGATCTGCGCCATACCTCATGGATCCGGCAATGTAAAGCAGCTGTCGGAATATCTTAAGAAATTCGCTAAAGACAGGAAGCTCAAGGTCAGACAGGAGCCCTGTGGGAATATCATAATCTACAAGGATGCATCGGCAGGCTATGAGAAATCGCCTGCAGTCTGTATTCAGGGCCATATGGACATGGTCTGTGAGAAAGCATCCGATTCCAGACATAATTTCAAAAAAGACCCGCTGCCGATAGCAGTGATGGATGATGAGGTTTTTGCCAGAGGCACCACTCTTGGTGCGGACGACGGCATCGCGCTCGCCATGGCCATGGCTGTCCTTGATTCCGATGAGTATGCACATCCTCCTCTCGAGGTAGTGTTTACGGTAGATGAAGAGGTCGGCATGGAGGGAGCCAAGGCTCTCGATTTCAATGCGATCAAGGCCAGAAGAGTGATCAACCTGGATTCCGAGAACGAAGGTGTTTTCTTCGTCAGCTGTGCAGGCGGACTGAGGGGCAATATCAATCTGGATGTGGAGTACAAGCAGCATTCCGGAATAGAGTATGATGTGGTCATCTCCGGACTGAACGGCGGTCATTCCGGTGAGATGATCGACAGATACAATGCCAACGCCATCATCATAATGGGCAGACTGCTCCGCTTCCTGCAGAGCAGGATGAAGATACGCATACTTGAGCTGTCAGGCGGTCTCATGGACAATGCGATCCCCAGGGAGGCCGGATGCCATCTGCACGTATCCAAAGAGAATTCGACTACCTTTGAGGATACCGTGGCCGAGTTCGAGCAGATGATCAAGAACGAATACCGGGCTAACGAGAGCAATATCATGATATATTGCGAGAACCTTGGCATGAGCACCAGACCTGCCCTGCGTTCGGGAAGTGCAAAGGATATAGTCTTCCTGCTCCGTACCGTTCCCGACGGCGTGATCAAGATGTGCAGGGACGAGGGTCAGGAAGGCCTGGTGGAGACCAGCCTGAACTTCGGGATAATGAGGCTTGACGACGATAAGTTTACTCTGGAAGCGGCTCTCAGGAGCTCGGTCTCAACGCAGAAATATGCTCTTTCCGACAGGCTGAGCCTGCTGGCTGATGCAGTCGGTGCCGACTATAACGAAAAGGGAGATTATCCCGCCTGGGAGTACAACAGTGAATCGGAGATACTTCCGGTGCTCTGCAGGCTCTACGAGGAGCAGTGCGGTGAAAAGCCCGTGATAAAAGGGATACATGCCGGGCTGGAGTGCGGGGTCATCTATCATGCACTGAAGCCTGTCGATATCGTATCCTTCGGACCCACCATAAAGGGTGCCCATACTCCGACGGAGACTCTTTCCGTAGAATCTACTCAGAGGACTTTCAGGCTGCTCCTGGATCTTCTCGGTGAGCTGAAATGAGATCTGCCAAAGGCGAATACGGACATATCGCTGCAATGAAGCTCGTATCATGCCTTACGGCATTTGGTATCTTTCTTGCTGCTCTCATCATATATCTTGCAGGAGCCTATATTTTCCCCGATCAGAAGATAATGGTCAGGATCGTTTCCATGCTGATCTGCATTCCGGCTGCCATGGCGGTGGTGCGGTTCGTGCTTTTCATGCAGGTGAAGCAGGGAGATAAGAAAATATATGATCTTGCGGAGGGTGCGAGAGGAACGGTCCCGGTATATTATGATGCCCTGCTGACCACCTACGAGAAGAACTACTATGTCAATGTATTTGCCTCGGCTGACGGGGAGCTCATCGGCTATACCGAAAGAGATGTGGCAGACATACCGGCCATCGAGAAGCATCTGAAGGAGATATACGGACAGAATGATAAGGGCCATGTGAAGATCGTGCTCTGCAGGAATATGGACGGCTTCATGAACAGACTGAAGAGCCTGTCTTCTTCGTACAGCGGGGACACAGCTGCGGATGACGGGATACTGCATCTGATAGAGAGGATCTCGCTTTGAGGGAATACGTCATATCGGAAAGTGAGGCTGGGCTCAGCCTGCTGAAGTATGCTTCCAAAATGCTGCAGAATGCTCCGAAGGGCCTCATACATAAATTCTTAAGAAACAAGAACATAGAACTGAACGGCGGCAGGGCTGACGCACACAGGGTATTATCCCCGGGCGACAGGGTCGCTTTTTTTCTTTCGGACGAGACCTTCGACAGGTTCCATGATGCCGGAGAGGAGAGCATATCGTACGAGCTCACACTTGAGCCTGAGCGTGTGCTGTATGAAGATGATGATTATCTCTTCTACGACAAGCCCTGGGGACTCCTCACTCAGAGAGATGCCAGCGGCAGGATAAGCCTGAACGATATGCTTATCGCCTATACGGGAAAGACAGGGGTGTTCAGGCCGTCGGTCTGCAACAGGCTGGACACCAATACCTCGGGGATAGTGCTGTGCGGCAAATCCGTAACGGGTCTTAAGAAGCTCACAGAGGCTGTACGGGAGAGAAGAGTGCGCAAGTACTACAGAGCAGTACTTGACGGACGTATAGATGAGGACATGCATCTGGTAGCATTTATCAGCGCTTCCGACGGTGAGGGGCGTGTGAGCGTATCTGACAGGCCTATGAGCGGATACAAGGAGATCATCACGGATCTTTCCGTGATAAGGGCAAATGAAGAGGCGACCTATGCGGAGCTTGCACTTATTACAGGCAGAAAGCATCAGATACGGGCCCAGGCGGCACATATCGGACATCCGGTGCTCGGAGACAGGAAATACGGAGCATCACAGGAGAAAAAAGGCCCGAAGCGGCAGATGCTGCATGCTTACCGGGTGGAGCTGCCGGAGGATATTCTTGACGGTATGACAGTGTTTGCTCCGATACCTGCGGATATGGAGAGGTGTCTTGCTTCTTCCGGTCTTTCTGATCAGGGCAGGTCTCATAAGTGACAGTGGGGTGAGCAGATCATGGCTACTTGGAAATCAAGAGGACTCAGAGGCTCCGCACTGGAGGAGACAGTCAACAGGACCAATGAAAAATACGAGCAGTCTCATCTGGCTCTCGTACAGAAGATCCCTACTCCCATAACTCCCATAAAACTGGACAAGTCATCACATCAGATCACTCTCGCTTATTTCGATCAGCAGTCTACGGTGGATTATATAGGAGTGGCACAGGGAATACCCATCTGCTTTGATGCAAAGGAGTGCAGGACGGATACTTTTCCCCTCAGCAATATCCACGAGCATCAGGTTTATTTCATGGAGGAGTTTGAGCGGCAGGATGGCGTCGCCTTTTTTCTCATACACTATACCGAGCGGGACCTCATGTATTATCTGACCTTCAGACAGCTCATGATATTCTGGAGGCGCATGCAGGACGGGGGACGCAAGAGCTTCCGGCTGGATGAGCTTGACATGAGCTATGAGATCCGTCCGAAGCCGGGTATCCTCATACCATATCTTGATTATATCCAGCTGGATCTGGACAGACGGGGGTAAGACAGGCCTCTGATATGCCGTGCAATATATGGTAGACAAAACTGTAAAAAGTGGTATAATGTCTACTACATGTTGTGCGTAAGACATAGTTCGGAGGTTTGATATGAAGTTCCCGGAGAGTCTGATAAAGGGATTGAAGATACTAAATACAGGAAAGGCGGGGCTCCCTGTCGGTATAGTACAGGCAGTGCTCCTGGCGGCACTTACAGTCATTTGTGCCACAGGTATCGTGATACCGCCGCTCACTGTCACTCTGGCAGCTGTTTCTCTTCTTATCGGTGTCTGTATGCTCGCAGGCAACAGGCTGTATATCGCCGAGACGGAGTCTGACCTTGGCAGGGTGAGTGCAGAGAATGAGCTGAATAAGATCAATGTTGTACGCATAGCCCAGATCGCCAAGGGTGTCAATGAAGATATGGCCAAAGCCGAGGAGTCTCTCGCTGAGATAAAGCAGCAGGCCGAGGGCATGAACGACACTCTCAATGATCTTACTCAGGGTGTGGCGAGCAATTCGAGCGCGATAAGTACACAGACCAGCCAGACTCAGGATATACAGTCTATCATCAGTGAAGTAAACGACAGATCCAAGTCTGTGATGGAGTGTTCCGCCGATACCAGGGATGCCGCAGAGTACGGCACCTTGGCAATGGATGAGCTGGGTGCACATGTAAAGGACAATATCGAGCTTGGGACACAGATGAGGCAGTCTGCGCAGAGTCTTAAGGTAAGATCGGAGCAGGTCAGCGGCATCAATGAGCTTATTCTCACCATATCATCCCAGACCAACCTGCTGGCGCTCAATGCTTCCATAGAGGCTGCCAGGGCAGGGGAAGCAGGCAGAGGCTTTGCAGTGGTGGCAGATCAGATAAGAGCTCTCGCCGAGCAGACCAAGGAGGCTACGGAGCAGATCAGTGAAGTGCTCTCAGGTCTCTCCGATGATGCGGACGAGGTGGCGAAGAAGGTAGATATGAGTGCCGAACTCTCCGAAAAGGAGCAGGAGGCAGCCAAACAGGCAAAGGAATATCTTTCCACCATATGTGACGGCGTGGAGAAGCTCAACGGAAATACAGAGGAAATAGGCGGGCTGGCGGACAGGCTGTCCGGTGCCAATAACGATATCGCTGACAGTGTGTCTACTCTTTCTGCCGCATCCGAGCAGATCAAGGCTTCGACTAACGAGGTGTCCGAGCAGGGCAGCAGGAATATGGAGCTTGTAGACAACTTCCAGAAGCTGATGCTCGAGATCAGCAGCATGGTATCTGAATTAAAGCTGACACCCGGGACGATCCAGCAGGCATCAGCCGAGTCATGAAGCGCAATATCGCGCGCATCGTATTTCTTGTCATAGCCATAGCCTGCTTCGGCTATGTAGGCTGGTATTATTATGATCTTAAGAGGACGGAGAGTGATGTCTCCGCCCTTTCTGCGAGGGTGGGAAGCACGGCGACAGCGACTGTTCCGGGGACGGATCAGACCGCGCCTGCACCGCAGGATGCCGGGGAAGAGGTGGACGAAGAGGGGCAGCGTGTGCTGTATGTCCTGCCGGACTTCGAGCCGCTTTTGGACAAGAACCAGAATATCATAGGCTGGATAGCCATAGAGGGCACCAAGGTCAATTATCCCGTGATGCAGTCCATCAACGGAGACAGCACCTATTATCTGAATCACAACTTCGACCAGCAGGAGGACAAGAACGGTTCTCTTTTTCTTGATGACAGATGTGATGTGATCAAGCCTACTGTGAATCTCATTATCTACGGTCATCATATGAGAAGCGGTGCCATGTTCGGCGATCTCGACAATTACAAGTCGGAGAGCTTCTTTAAATCCCATCCCTATATCATATTCAATTCGCTTTATGAGACAGGCACCTGGGCAGTTATGGCGGCCTTTGAGTCCAAGGCATATACGGATGCCGACATAGGGTTCAGATACTATGATTTCATTGATCCGCAGACGGAGAAGGAGTTTAGGAACGGGGTGAACAACATGAAGTCCCTTTCTCTTTACGACACCGGTGTGGATGCTTCTTTCGGAGACCGTCTCATCACCCTTTCCACCTGCGACTACGAGGAGGAGAACGGCCG
>DNLO01000120.1 GCA_003488445.1 Lachnospiraceae bacterium
GATTCCTCCGACATCAGGAAGGACCCTATGACTTCAGTGCTCCTTTTCAGCTTCCCGAAGGTGATCTTCCTATACGGATCGGCGAATGCGACCCTCCTTGGATACCTTGCTGCCGTATCATCCAGCATATCCAGTACGTTCGTTATCTTTACCTCATCTGTCATCTGTGATCCTCCAGCTTTTTGATGAGCTCTGCGGTATAGGCTCTTCTTCCCTCTGCAGACATATGGTTCATATCCACGAAATGCTCCGGATCGTGAGAGTCGAAGTCCACATCCTCTGCCAGTATATAGGGAGCATCGTTCTTCTCCAAAAGCTCTATATAGTCCTGCCTGTATCTGATATAGACCGGATCCTCCTGCAGCCTGTAGTAGCAGGGGCTTTCCACGAAGACAAAAGCCTGTCCGTCGTCCCGGCACTTTTGTATTATGTCAACTACGCCGCGGTACTGTGCTCCCACCCGGGCCTCTTTCGAGATATCGAACTCCTCATTCTCCAGTACTTCTTTTCCGGGGGAGACACTCTCATCGGTCTTCGCCCCTTTGTAGTACCTGGTGGCGTAAAAAGGCTCCGTCAAAGGAAAGGTGATAAGATCGTCCATGCCCGATGTTACGAAATACTCGTACATCATGGCCCCCGTGGTATTGCCGGCATCCGCCATACTCTGCCACAGCTCCTTCTTGCCCTCCCAGGAGAGGTCCCATATCACTCTGGAGTCAGACAGAGCCACATCCTGTGTCAGCATCATGGGCCCCAGCTCGAATACCATCAGACCGTACTCATGAGGCGAGCGGCGGCGTATCTCATCGTACTGTATCGCCGTGGCCACCAGCTGGTTGCCTCCGTAGGAGATGTCATACACTCTCCCGTCGAAGGCGTCATCCATGGAAGGCATGTCCACGTTGGATCTGAAGGTGGACGAGCCTATGAGGAGCACGTCCAGATCTCCCGTCCTTATGGCATCGCCTATGCCCCTGTTCTTTATGGGCATCTCGCACGAATATACATTTTTGAACACCACCGCGGCCAGTATGATAAGCACTGCCGCAGCTACGGTCGCTATAGCCTTTTTCATCTCAGAACGCCTGATACATAAAGTTCGATCTTCCTGCCGCTCCGAAGAGCACCGTAACTACTATCATCAAAAGGGCATATATGTATCTGTGCCCCGTGAAAGCCTTCTCGTCCTTCTCCTTCGCAAGCTCCACCACGAACTGCGCCAGCAGTATCACCCCGATGATCATGAGTGATGCCACGGCCTGGTTGCCGTTCCCGAAGGGCTCCAGCGCGGCAGCCACCGCGCTCCCGCTGATCCTTGTATCCGTTATGATGTTCTTAAAGAATGCCGTTATATCCGCCACCGAGTCGGATCTGTAGATGATCTCTCCCGCAGCCACTATGATGAAGGTCCTTACCACCTGGAATATCCTTGCAGCCGTACAGTCCTTGTTCCATCTGATCAGCTCACAGAATCGCTTCACATATGACATGGTACAGAAAGACATCAGCATGATGACGGCATAATAGCCTCCCCATGCGATATAGGAGACCTTCGCCCCGTGCCAGAGTCCCGTGATGAACCACACCAGTATCATCGGGAATATGGTACGGAGTGTCCCCTTTTTTGCCTTCGGGAAGAGCTTTGAAAGCCCCTTCGCAAGCTTCCGGTTCCACCCCGAGGTCACTGCCGGCATGAATACATGCCCGTTGAACCAGTCCATAAGGGAAATATGCCAGCGCCTCCAGAACTCGGGCACGTTCCTCGAAAGATAAGGCCGCAGGAAGTTCTCCTTAAGCCTGATCCCCAGCATCTGCGATACTCCGCACACTATATCCATATATCCCGAGAAGTCCGCATAGAGCTCCATCAGGTAGAAGAATATGGCCACCATGAGAGTCAGCCCACCGTAATGCTCCGGGCCATCGAAGACGGTATCCACATAGTAGGCGAGCCTCCCCGCTATCACGAGCTTCTTGAAGCAGCCTATGATGATCCTGTAGCCGCCCTTTTTCAGGTTGTCCGTATCGAAGTCATGGGGAGATATGAGCTGGTCATGCATCTCCCCGTATGTGCCTATGGGTCCCTGGGTGAGCTGCGGGAAATACCCGATGTAAAGGGCGTAGTGTGCAAGGCTTTCGCAGGGCTCCACCTTTTTGTAGTAGCAGTCCAGGGCATAGCCCAGTGTCATGAAGGTGTAATAAGAGATGCCGAGGGGCACTATCAGATCGTGAATGCCGAAGTTCACACTGTATTTGAACACCACCAGAAGCCCCAGATTGATCACCAGGGTCCAGATAAGATGTGACTTCACCGGATCCCGCATCAGGCACCATGTGGTCAGGATGGAAACGGCAATGAAAATTATGTAAACCGGCCCCGCCGCCATGTAGAATACGGCGCTCGCAAGCAGCAGTACCTTCCACTGATGTCCCCTTGGCACTGCATAATAGACCGCAAGCAGGACACATATGAAGATGAAAAAAGGAACTGAGATCAGGCTCATCAGAGTAATTGTATTATGTCAACCAAGCTGTCAATGCTCCAGGTTTCTCTTATCCCGTCCAGATACTCCCTGTCATTATATATTCCGTTCTCTCTCGTGATACGTGCGGTCCTCACCGGCATATCCTGTGCAATATGAAAATCCTTCGCAGGATTATCGCCCACATATATCATCTGTGAAGCATCCACCCCCATGAGCTCCGTCATGGTCACAAAGCCCCTGGGATCCGGCTTCCTGTACCTTGCTCCCCCGAACTCATCCGTGAGTATCACATGGTCGAACCACCTGTCACCGTCCACGGTCTTCAGCTTGTTCCTCTGCCTGCCGGGATCCCCGTCGGAGATGATCCCCATGGGTATGCCCTTATCCTTTATCCCCTGCAGCGCAGGCAGCACATCGGGGTAGAAAGTAAGACGAGCCGGATGTTCCCTGTATACCGCCACCAGCTCCTTTATATCGGCATCACTGTAAGGTATGCCCCATTCGTCGAAGAGCCTGTTGAACACATTGGCATAGCTCGTCTTTGAAAGCTCCCACAGCTTGTCCTCTGTCTCTTTCGGAGTCCTTCCCGTTCTCCCGGTCATATACTCCGCCATATATCTGTATCCGCTGACGATGAACTGATACTCGGAGATCAGAGTATCATCCAGATCGAATATCACTGCCTTTATCGGAGCTCCCTCGTTCTTCAGCCGCATCCTGTCAGTACTCCCCCTCCGGCTCGTCATCCTCATTCAGCATTATGGATGCATCGAAGCGAAGGAACGTCACGTTCTCCCTGTAATCATGACCCTGCTCCAGCTTTTCTCCCCGAAGGAGCCTGTAGAGATACTCGCAGGAGTCTGCCCCCGCCATGATGGACATGGGCGCTCCCCCACCGAACCTGGGGTTTATCTCTATGTACTCTATGCCCTTCTTCGTGCGCATGCACTGTATCGTGATATGCCCTACGGGACGCAGCGCGCCCAGCAGTCTCTTCACATCCTCTATGATAGCCACATCCTTCACTATCCGGCCCTTGGCTATCTCTCCGCTCCTCGTGGCTATCCTGATACGCGGCACCACGGTGATGATCCTGGAGTCCATATCCAGGAAGCAGTCCACGGTATACTCCGTTCCCTCCATGAAGTCCTGGACTATATACCTGCCGTTTCCTATCAGCCTCCTGTAGGTATCAAGCTCCTCCCTGTCATCGGCCCTGAAGGCATTGATGGAAGACGAGCCGTCCAGAGGCTTGATGAATACGGGATACTCTGCCCTGCCGGACTCTATATCCTCATCACTTATCTGTCTGGGCACCAGGAATCCGTGCTCCTCCAGCCACCTCTGTGTATTGGTCTTGTCCCTGCATATCCTCACCACCTCGTCGGAGGAGATGAGCACCTTCGCCCCTGTAGCGGACTCTATCTGCTGCTTCCTCTCGGCCAGCAGTATCAGCTCCGTATCTATGGTAGGCACGATGAGCTTCACCTCATGCCTGTTGCAGATATCGATTATGGAGTTTACATAATTATCATTCTCGGCTATCCTGGGCACCTGCTCCCTCACGTCGGCAAAATAAAGCGCCGGCGCCAGATTGCTGGCATCCACGGCGATCACGGATCCCTCTATACCGAGCCTGTCCCTGGCTGCCTTGAAGCAGTTCACCAGCTCCACTCTGCGCCCGGCTGACAGTATTAAGATATTGATATTCTTCTCATCCATTTTCCGCCTCTCCTGCCGGCTCACCGCCATCCTCCCGGTTGCCTGCCTCTGGCGTCCCCGTGAAGAACTCCATGGTGGCAGAGGTCTCCGAGGATATCCCGCTCCTCTTCAGTACGCTCCCGACAGTCATGAACACTATCTTCAGATCCAGCAGGAAGGATATATTCCTCGTGTACCAGACATCATATTCGAACTTCTTCTCCCAGGATATGGCGTTCCTGCCGTTCACCTGCGCCCACCCCGTGAGCCCCGGGAGCACATCGTGCCTGTGGGCCTGCTCCTCATTGTATAACGGCAGATATTGTACCAGAAGGGGCCTGGGCCCCACGAAGGACATATCTCCCTTCAGTATATTGATGAACTCCGGCAGCTCATCCAGCGATGTGGATCTGAGCTTCCTGCCAAAGTCCGTCAGTCTCACCTCGTCCGGCAGCAGCTCACCTTCATCGTCTCTCTCGTCCGTCATTGTGCGGAACTTCATGAGCCCGAATATCTTACCCTTATATCCCGGTCTTTGCTGTCTGAATATCACCGGAGATCCCAGCTTAAAGCGTACCAGCAGCGCCAGCACGATGAGCACCGGCGAGAGTATCACCAGAGCGAGCAGCGACAGCACTATATCCAGCAGTCTTTTTACGACGATCCTGTAGAAGCTATTCATTCTTTCCGTCGCTGTACATCCCGGTGCCCGGAGTGTACTCGTAGGTGGGCACCAGCTCCTTGATCCAGGCCCTTACGTCTGCCTTTTCCTTCTTGGATTCAAGATTGAGCTCGGAAAGCTTTTCGAAGAAGCTCTCCTCGTCCATCTCTATGGGCTTGCCTATGTGGATCAGCTTGTTCGGCGTATCCTGCAGCCCTTCCTCCTCCATGAGCATCTCCTCATAGAGCTTCTCTCCGGGTCTGAGTCCCGTGAACTTGATCTCTATATCCTCACCCGGCACATAGCCCGAGAGTCTGATGAGGTTCTTTGCCATATCCAGTATCTTCACCGGCTCTCCCATATCCAGGACGAAGATCTCTCCGCCCTTGGCATATACACCGGCCTGCAGCACAAGAGACACTGCCTCGGGTATGGTCATGAAATATCTGATTATCCTGGGATCCGTCACGGTGACGGGACCTCCGGCCTCGATCTGCTTCTTGAAGAGCGGTATCACCGAGCCCGAGGAGCCCAGCACGTTGCCGAACCTCACTGCCACGAAGGAGGTGTCCCCCTTCTTGTCGTAGGACTGGACTATCATCTCGCAGATACGCTTCGTTGCGCCCATGATATTGGTGGGGTTCACGGCCTTGTCCGTGGAGATCAGCACGAACTTCTCCGCGTGGTGCTTCAGTGCGGCCTCGCATACCTTCCAGGTTCCCATGACATTGTTCTTGATCGCCTCGTTGGGAGAGATCTCCATCAGAGGCACATGCTTATGGGCTGCGGCGTGATAGACGATGTCGGGATGATACTTCTCGAACACATCCTCCACGCGGGCAGTATTACGCACGGAGCCTATGAGCACCAGCAGATGGTCCTCACAGAACTCGGGATACTTCATGCGCAGCTCCTGCTGTATGTCGTATGCATTGTTCTCGTAGATATCGAAGATGATGAGGAGCTTCGGTCTGTGGGTGACTATCTGGCGGCAGAGCTCCGAGCCTATGGTACCTCCGCCTCCCGTCACCAGCACGGTCTTGTCCTTCACATATCCCATGATGGAGTCCAGATCCGTCTGCACGGGATCCCTTCCCAAAAGGTCCGTCACATCCACCTTTCTAAGCTGCGACACCGATACCTCTCCGTTCACCAGCTGGTAGATGCCCGGCAGGGTCTTCAGATCGCACTTGGTCTCCTGGCATATGTCCAGTATCTCCCTGATCTCCTTCTTGGAT
>DNLO01000038.1 GCA_003488445.1 Lachnospiraceae bacterium
ACAAGGTAAAAGGAAGTCTGTTCGGTAAAAAATAAGATGTGTTATAAAAGGCTGAGCATCCGCTCAGCCTTTTGTATATAGTCCCATCTGCAGGTGCTCATACGCCTTGTCTGTGACTATCCTGCCCTTCGGTGTCCGGTTGATGAATCCGTTCTTCAGAAGATACGGCTCATATACATCCTCTATGGTACCCGAGTCCTCTCCTATGGTGGCAGCCAGGGTATCGAGTCCCACGGGACCCCCGTCGAACTTCTCTATCATGGTCACCAGCATATTCCTGTCGGTATTGTCCAGCCCGTACCTGTCCACCTCCATGATATCCAGCGCTTCTTTAGCGATATCTTCTGTTATTTCTCCGTCGTAGCGCACCTCGGCATAGTCCCTCACCCGCTTCAGCAGCCTGTTGGCTATCCTGGGAGTGCCTCTTGAGCGCATACCCATCTCCTTCGCTCCCTGATCGTCAATATATACCCCAAGCCTCTTCGCGGAGTTCTTCACGATGAGAGCCAGCTCATCCACTGTATAGAACTCCAGCCTCTGTATGACACCGAAACGGTCCCTCAGGGGTGCGGACAGCAGTCCCGCCCTTGTGGTGGCACCCACAAGAGTGAAGTGCGGAAGCTCGAGTCTGAGCGATCTGGCCGTAGGTCCCTTGCCGATCATGATATCTATGGCATAGTCCTCCATGGCAGGATAGAGCACCTCCTCCACCTGTCGGTTGAGTCTGTGTATCTCGTCGATGAAGAGAAGGTCGTTCTCCTGAAGATTGTTCAGTATGGCAGCCATATCTCCCGGCTTTTCTATGGCCGGTCCGGATGTGATCTTGATGTGGACTCCCATCTCATTCGCAATGATCTCCGACAGGGTAGTCTTGCCGAGTCCGGGAGGTCCGTAGAGCAGCACATGGTCAAGGGCATCTCCCCTGCTCTTCGCTGCCTCTATGTAGATCTGCATCTGTTCCTTTATCTTCTCCTGGCCAATATACTCAGTGAGCCTTCTGGGCCGCAGGGAAGTCTCAATATGCTCATCCTCGGCGGTGAGATTTGTTTCCAGTACTCTTCTTTCCATATCGCTTGTTACCTATAGGTATTTCAGTGCCGCCTTCAGCACTGCGTTCGCATCGGCTCCATCAGGCACCTCTGCCGCCTTCACGGCCCTGTATGCCTCTGTCTGGCTGTATCCCAGTGCTATGAGCGCCTCGGCTGCCTCTGTCCTCTCATCTCCTGCAGCTGAAGCCTGCACGGCTCCCGAGGCAGCATAGCTCTCCGGCTCTCCCACCGTATCGGCTATCCGGTCCTTCAGCTCCAGAATGAGCTTCTGCGCTGTCTTGCCTCCTATGCCCGGAGCCCTCGATATCGCCTTTGCATCTCCGGTGAGGATGGCAAATCTAAGATCCGGCACACTCATCACGGAAAGGATCGCCTGGGCTCCCTTCGGTCCTATGCCGTTCACTCTTATCAGCATCTTGAAAAGCTCCAGCTCTTCCTTATGCAGGAAGCCGAAGAGAGACATATCGTCTTCTTTGACGGCCATATAAGTATGGAGCTTTACCTCCTCACCTGCTGGCGGCATCTCTGAGGCCGTCCCTGTTCCGATGTTCACTATATAGCCCACGCCGTTTACGTCTATCACGGCACTGCTCTCATTTATACTGTCTATTATGCCTCTGATGAATCCGATCATATAATACACACTCCGGGCTGCCGCCTGCCTGCTCATGCAGATCAGGTTTTCTGATGAAAAAAATGTCCTGATGTATTATAACATCAGGACATTTGATTTGCTATCTTGCGCTTATCAATACTTGCGCTTACGAGCTGCTTCAGACTTCTTCTTACGTCTTACGCTGGGCTTCTCGTAATGCTCCCTCTTACGTATCTCCTGCTGTATGCCGGCCTTTGCACAGTTCCTCTTGAATCTGCGCAGAGCGCTGTCCAGAGATTCGTTCTCTTTTACGATAACATTAGACATTCTTTATCCCTCCCTTCAGACCACATTTCCTCTGAATGGGTTATTTGGTGCCACACACCATGAATCATTATACCGAATCCCGTATTACATAGTCAAGAATTAATTATCATATTCCCGTCCCCGCTCTCTCCAAGGGATCCGGAAATCTCCTCTGTGCAGAACACACTATATATAGAGGTTCCTGAACTCCGGATCGGCTGAAACGCTGTAAAGAAGCCATGATAACATTTGTTGTGCATCTTTCAACAGGTTATTCACATTGTTTTCCACACATCCCGTATCTGATACACCGTGTTATTTTTTATCCATCCCCATCATATGGTGGCAGTCCTTTGCGATGACCACTTCATTTCGTTGTTATCACTTATATCCACATAAGGAACAATATCCACATGGTCTGCAAGTTATCCTGCATAATCTCGGGATTACATTATGTAACCCCTGAAAATGCGCCTGATTTCCTGCATTTTGCCTGATCTTCTCCTAAATCCGGCGGCAACACAAGCCTTTTTCTGTATCATGACGCCATATCTATATCTTGAG
>DNLO01000022.1:0-4538 GCA_003488445.1 Lachnospiraceae bacterium
CAGTGGCAGGGGCTGATATAGATGCACTCATGAAGGGAGCCGCAGAAGGAAGAAAGATGGCAAGGGAAAACGCTTTTGCCGATAATGATGCTCTCAAGTATGCGGCTGTAAGGAACATCCTCTACAGGAAAGGAAAGGCGGTGGAGATAGTGGCGAACTATGAGCCGTCCCTGCATTTCGTGTCAGAGTGGTGGAAGCAGCTCTACGGAGAGTCGGAGGGCAAGGACCAGAAGGGAATATTCCCCGCTTCGGTGGACCTCACCACGGACCTGCATTCCATGGGACAGTTCATTCAGGACGGAGCCCGCATAATGTTCGAGACCGTCATCAATATTGAAAAGCCCCGTTATGAGATCACCATGCAGAAGGCAGACAATAATCTCGACGGACTCGATTATCTGGCAGGCAAGACGGTGGACTTCGCCAATAAGTGTGCCATGAACGGAACAATACTGGCTCATACCGACGGAAACGTACCCAACGCAGTGATCAACGTACCGGAGCAGAACGAAGAATATCTGGGACAGCTCTTCTATTTCTTTGAGTTTGCCTGCGGAGTGTCCGGATATATGCTGGGTGTGAACCCCTTCAATCAGCCCGGAGTGGAGAGCTATAAGAAGAACATGTTCGCGCTTCTTGGCAAGCCCGGATACGAGGACAAGACGGAGGAGCTCAGAAAGAGAATATGAACATAGAGATCAAAGATGCATATGCCCTTATAGACGGGAAGATCGAAAGACACAGCATATATATCGAGGGAGACAGCATATCCGAGATAGATGCGGCTCCCAAAGGATTCAAGGCTGAAAAGACGATAGACGGATCTGACAGACTCGTGATACCGGGGCTGATAAATGCACATACCCATTCATATATGGCACCCATGAGGAACATAGCAGATGATATGCCTTTCATGGACTGGCTTCTGAAGGGGGTGGAACCGGTGGAGAACAGCATGACCGGAGAGGATCCCTACTGGGGTGCCATGCTGGCCATAGCGGAGATGATCCGCTGCGGGACCACGACCTTCAACGACATGCAGATGCATATACACAACACCACAAGAGCCGCAAAGGAAAGCGGTATGAGAGCCGTGATCTGCAGAGGTCTGGTGGGTGATAAGTACGACAGGGAGGATATCCGGATCAGGCAGGCCTTCGAAGAGATGCCTGACGGTGAGGGCACAAACGGAAGGGTGACCTTCAGACTCGGGCCCCATGCTCCCTACTCGGCAGGCTTTGATTATCTGAGATGTGTCGCGGACATAGCCAGAGAAAAGGGTCTCGGGATCCATATACATCTGGCCGAGTCGGTGACGGAGGTCGAGAACCTGAAAAAGGAACACGGTCTCACACCCATAGAATATGCCGATAAGGCGGGCTGCTTCGAGGTGCCCTGCATAGCGGCGCACTGTGTACAGGTGACCGAAAGCGACATTGAGCTGATGGCAAGGAAGAACGTATCGGTGGTCACGAACCCGGCATCGAACATGAAGCTGGGTAACGGCTTCGCACCCGTGCCGGAGATGATGGAGGCCGGGATAAATGTGTGTCTCGGAACGGACGGAGCGGCTTCGAACAATACGCTGAACATGTTCCATGAAATGAGCCTGCTCACTCTGGTACACAAGGGGACTCATAAGACACCCGTCTGCATCGGAGCGGTCGAAGCCCTGCAGATGGCTACGGTAAACGGGGCCAGGGCCCTGGGGCTTGAGAAGACCGGCGAGATCAGAAAGGGATACAAGGCCGACCTGGCCATACTTGACATAAATACACCGAGTATGGTGCCGAGAAACAATATGCTGTCAAGCCTCACGTATTCGGCAAACGGCTCGGAGGTGGACACTACCATTGTCGACGGTGAGATCCTCATGGAAAACAGGGAGCTCAAGACGGTGGATCTGGAAAAAATACTGTATGAAACTAACAAGATGATGGAGAGGCTCTCGAAATAAAATCAAAATATGGTGTTGACATAAATTATCGCATGTCATAAAATCTATACAGTTTTTGAAACAAACTGCATTTCGAGAGGAGATAGACATGAAGAAAAAGGTAGTAGCAGTTCTTACAACACTTGCTGTCAGCATTCTTACAGTAGTACCTGCATTTGCATCGGCTACATCTGCCCTGGCAGCTGCACAGGCAACTCAGGATGCACGCAACGCAAAGGTCGTATCCGAGAAGCAGAGGATGGCTGATTTTGCAGCATCCGAGCTCGCAAAGGGCGAGAATCAGAAGGCAGCAGGCCAGACAGCATATCAGGCAGGCCAGGAGGCTCTTGCAGCCTTCAAGACAGGTGAGCTCGCAAAGGGCGAGAACCAGAAGGCAGCAGGCCAGGCAGCATATCAGGCAGGCCAGGAAGCTCTTGCAGCATTTAAGGCAGGAGAGCAGGAGAAGGGCAGCAGCCAGAAGGCAGCAGGCCAGGCAGCATACGAGGCAGGTCAGGCAGCTCTGAAGTCTTTCTGGGCAAACACAAAGGATCAGCAGGCAGCATTCGAGGCTGACCGTGCAGAGGCACAGAAGAGGGTAAGCGCTTATCTTGCAAGCCTTCGCTAAGTCTCAACTGATATAAGATCACTGAACAGAACAGGGGATGATCCTCGCAGGACGGGGAGCATCCCCTGTATTTTTTTACCGGTCCGATTATTGAATTGTAAAATGGGCTTTGGTATCATGTTGGATAGTTGGGAAAAACCGAGAAACGATGTGAATCGTGTATCAATTCAAATCAATCTAAGGAGGATACACAATGGCAAGCGAGATCAAGGACATCAACCTGGCACCGTCGGGGGAAACGAAGATAGAATGGGTGAGGCAGCACTGCGATCTGCTCAGGACCCTGTACGAGGAGTTCGAGAAGACGAAACCCTTCGCCGGCAAGAAAGTCGCCCTGTCTGTGCATCTCGAAGCAAAGACAGCGTTTCTCTGTCTCACCATGGCAGCGGGCGGAGCCGAGATGTACGTGACGGGATCCAATCCCCTCTCCACTCAGGATGACGTGGCAGCGGCGCTCGTAAAGCACGGACTCGAGGTACATGCGTGGCACGGGACCACAGAGGAAGAGTACAACAGTCATATAGATGCCGTACTTTCCGTAGGACCGAACATCATCATTGATGACGGCGGGGATCTGGTCCATGCGATGCACACCAAATACAAGGCTCTCATCCCCGAGGTGATAGGCGGATGTGAGGAGACCACCACAGGTATCATCAGGCTGGAGGCCATGAACAGAGCAGGAGAGCTCCAGTTCCCCATGGTAAGGGTCAACAACGCCATGATGAAGCATTTCTTTGACAACCGCTACGGCACAGGCCAGTCTGTGTGGGACGGCATCAACCGTACCACCAACCTGATCGTCGCAGGCAAGACTGTCGTGGTCGCCGGCTACGGCTGGTGCGGCAAGGGAGTGGCCATGAGGGCAAAGGGCCTGGGCGCACAGGTCATAGTCACCGAGATCGATCCCGTGAAAGCGATAGAGGCGATCATGGACGGCTTCGATGTGATGCCCATGAAGGAAGCCGCAAAATACGGAGACTTTTTCGTGACCGTCACGGGCTGTGACAAGGTCATAGACAGCGAGGATCTCGCGAACATCAAGGACGGAGCGATCCTCACCAACGCCGGACATTTCGACTGTGAGGTAGACATGGCATGGATACACGCCAATGCCAAAAGGTCGTGGGAAGCAAGGAACAACATCATGGGATACGAGCTGCCCACGGGACAGACCATATATGTACTGGGTGAAGGCAGACTGGTGAATCTGGCCTGCGGAGACGGACATCCCGCGGAGATCATGGATATGTCCTTCGCCATACAGGCACTCTCGGCAAAATATCTCGTAGAGCACGGTGCAGAGCTGAAGGAAAAGCTCATCGATGTGCCTGAGGAGGTGGACAGACATGTGGCAGAGCTGAAGCTCGATTTCCTCGGCAAGAAGATCGACCGGCTCACACCCGAGCAGGAGGCCTATCTCAATCAGGGACTGTAGGAGAGGCCACGGATCTTTTTGACAGTGCCGGCATCATAATATAGAATAATAATTCGGCTGGCCGGGTCTGTGGTGTTGACTCTCCGGTCCCGCGCAATGAGAGCCCACGAACCGTGTCAGGTCGGGAACGAAGCAGCACTAAGAGGTGTCTTTCATGTGACGCGGGGTACCCGGAGAAGAGCCTAGGGTCCGGTCAGCCACCTTTTTTATCAGCGTTTCTGTCAATATCATTTTCAGAGGAGGTACAACTTAATGGGGGCAAAGGAAGCAATCGAGGCAGGAAAGACCGCACTTGGCATCGAGTTCGGCTCAACGAACATCAAGGCGGTGCTCATCGGTGAGGACTTCAAGGTGCTGGCAAGCGGCAAGCACGGCTGGGAGAACAGGCTGGAGAACGGAATATGGACCTACAGCCTTGATGATATCTGGAGCGGTCTGCAGGACTGCTATTCCAATCTCAGGAAGGAAGTGCAGGATAAGTACGGAGTGAACCTCACCACAGTCGGAGCGATAGGCTTCTCGGCCATGATGCACGGATA
>DNLO01000022.1:4596-12928 GCA_003488445.1 Lachnospiraceae bacterium
ATGGCATTCAACGATAAGGATGAGCTCATGGTACCTTTCCGCACATGGCGCAATACCATCACCGGAGAAGCAGCCGACAGGCTGACCGAGCTCCTCGACTTCAATATACCCCAGAGATGGACCATAGCACACCTTTATCAGGCAATACTTAACAAAGAAGAGCACGTGAAGGATATCAGGACACTGCTCACACTCTCGGAGTATATCCACTGGCAGCTCTCCGGAGAGAAGGTAGCCGGAATAGGCGAAGCCTCCGGTATGTTCCCGATAGATTCCTCCATCAACGATTACGATCAGGCACGTCTCGACAAGTTCGACGCGAAGATAGCGGAATACGGCTTCTCCTGGAAGATAAGAGATATATTCCCCAAGGTACTGGTGGCAGGGGATGATGCCGGCAGACTCACGGAAGAAGGGGCAAAGAAGCTCGACGTATCCGGCAACCTCAAGGCCGGCATACCGATGTGCCCTCCCGAGGGAGACGCAGGCACCGGCATGACAGCTACGAACTCCGTCGCAGTACGCACCGGTAATGTATCGGCAGGAACGAGCTGCTTCGCGATGATAGTGCTGGAGAAGCCTCTCTCAAAGGTATACAAGGAGCTCGACATGGTCACGACTCCTACGGGAATGCCGGTGGCCATGGCACATGTGAATAACTGTACCTCCGACCTGAACTACTGGGTGAACATCTTTAAGGAGGTTCTTTCCATGTGCGGTGTCGAAGCAGGGAACGACCTGTATACGGCACTCTTCAACAAGGCTCTGACAGAGGATCCCGACTGTGCGGGAGTACTGTCGTACAACTACTTCTCCGGGGAGCCCGTGACGGGTATGGAGGAAGGGCGTCCGCTCCTGGTCCGTACTCCGGATGCGAAGTTCAACCTCGCCAATCTCATGAGATCCATACTCTACTCCGCTATGGGAGCGCTCAAGATAGGCATGGACATACTCATCAGACAGGAGCATGTCGAGGTGGATAAGATCACGGGACACGGCGGATGGTTCAACTCCGGCGTGAGCGCTGCAAAGGTAATGGCAGCGGCACTCAATATCCCCGTATCCACCATGGCTACAGCCGGTGAGGGCGGACCCTGGGGACAGGCTATACACGCTGCATACATGATAAACAAGGCCGACGGGGAGACACTCGATGACTTCCTCACCAACAAAGTCTTCGCAGGAAGCGAGACGGTGACAACCGCTCCCGAAGCAAAGGACGTAGAGGGCTTTGACAAGTGGCTCGGCATGTATAAGGCAGGACTGCCGATAGAAAGGGCTGCAATAGACAGCATAAGATAATACGTTTAGATCGACTCTCTGTTATATCATGAATAACGGCCGGACACTGATGCTGTATCGTGGCAGCAAGGAAAACGATGTCAACGAGGGCAAGTGGATCGGTGTCGGAGGCAAATTCGAGCAGGGAGAGACGGCTGGTGAGTGTTTAAGCAGAGAAGTACTCGAAGAAACCGGCATCAGACCGTCTCTCTTTGCTTTTCGCGGTATCCTTTACTTCAGAAACGACAGATATGAGGACGAAGAGATCTATCTGTACACTGCGGATATATCCGATGAGGAAGCCGCCGGTATCAGATATGACTGCACGGAGGGGACCCTTCGGTTTGTGGACAACGACAGTATCTTCGGGCTTGATCTCTGGGAGGGAGACAGGTTCTTCCTGAAGGACCTTATGTCCGGGAGGAAGAGGATCTCTTACGAGCTGACCTACGAAGGAGACAGACTCACAGGGCACAGAGCAATACCGGTGACAGAGATACTCTTTGACCTGGACGGCACTCTTATAGATACCGGCGAGGGCATAATGAAGTGTGCACAGTATTCGCTCGAATCCATAGGGATCCGGACGGAGGACTACCACGATCTCTCTTTCTTCGTCGGACCGCCGCTGATGTACACATATATGCACAGATACGGTGCGGATGAGGCACAGGCAAGGGAGCTGGTGGAGAAGTACCGGGAGCGCTACAATCCGACAGGCGTACTTGAATGCGAGCTGTATCCCGGAGTACGTGAATGCATAGAGGAGCTCCGGGACATGGGATATCACATCGCTATAGCATCCTCCAAACCGGAGCATATGTGTATAAGGCTGCTGGAGCATTTCGGACTGTCAGATCTGTTCGATGAGGTAGTGGGCTCGACTCCGGACGGAAGGATAGATACCAAGACCGAGGTGCTGAACGAGCTCTTCCGCAGAAAGGCATCGGAGGAAGAGTATATCAGCAGATGCATCCTCATAGGAGATACCGGATTCGATATCCGCGGCGCATCGGACGTGGGGATCTCAAGCGTGGGAGTATCCTTCGGCTACGGAGATGTAGCGGAGATGAGCACTCTCGGCGCGGTGGCCATAGCAGAAAGTATGGCCGATATACCGGGGATCATCCGGGAAATCAATGCCGGACCGGAGAACGACCTTTAGGAAAATCCGGTTCTGTCCGATAACCATTACATGAGAATAGATTTCAATCAGCTGCAGACAAAGCATATCGAGGATCCGGCAGCCCAGGCAGCGGGCGCAAAGAGCGGATCGTCAAAAGCGACAGCGGAGATCCCTGCCGGAGGGATAACGTTCGGACATTCTGAAGACAATCTCTTCAACAGAAACCTGACGAAAAAAAAGTCCATACTGGAACAGGCTGAACAGACCGATGTCATCGGTGCGGACAAGGCTATGGAGCAGATGCTGGTGGTGGCGCAGACCATGTCACCTCAGGATGCCAAAAAGATGGCGGATGAGGGATACGACCTCAGCAAGATGGATCCTTCGGATGCCGTGAACTCGCTGGACAGGATAAAGATCCGTCTGGCCGAGGCAGGTGTGAACGTGGCAGGATATACCGACACCGTATCGGCTGAGAAGGTAGCTGAAGTGACCGGACGGGTCACAGACTCAGCAGGACTGGCATCAGACAGTGTGTCCACGGAGACTGCCGTCTCGGAGGATGCATATTTTGATGCCGATGTGACAGACGGAGAGATAGCAAAGACCCTCACAGACTTCGACCTTCCGGCGACAAAGGACAATATCGCTTCCGTGAAAGAGGCCGTCAACATGGCCTCACAGCTGCGGGATGTCACCGAAAACACAAAGCTTTTCCTGGCATCAGAGGGAATGGAGCCCACCATAGAGAATGTGTTCATGGCCGAGTTCTCCAGCGGAAGATCCCAAAACGGCGAAAACACCACCTTCCACCGCAACGCAAAGTATGTAGCGGATGCGGCGGGATATGTAGGCAAGGCGGGCAATGCCCCTCTGGCGGAGTCTGAAGACGGAAGAGGAGCTGTACCGGCATCGGAGAGTCTGGACAGACAGATAACGGAAATAATAAAGGAGGCCGGATACGAGCCGACCTCAGATGTAAAGGAAGATGCGGTCTCCATGGTAAATGCCGGAGTGCCGCTGACGACCAAGACTCTTCAGACATACGAGGACGCATCTCTTATAAGCACACGCCCCCCGAAGAAAGAGATAATGGAGGCGATCGCCAGAGGAGGCTTTGGAAAGGATGCATATCTCATAGCCGACTATAAGAATATAAAGGCAGAGAGGATCACAAAAGAAGCGGCTCTTGCCATGGCATCCGAGACAAACCTGAAGAACCTGGATAAGGACATCACCATAGATACGGGCTATCTTGAAAGAGATGTGGAGACACTGAAGACAAGAGAAAAGGATGTCTTCGATCTGCTGGAGGAGACTCTCTTTGCAAGATCCGATATACAGAGGGCGCCGGCAGAGCTCATAGCCGACAGCGGCATCCTTGAGGCTGTCTCTCTGATGGGAAGAGGAGCGGGCCCCGCCATAAGTGACGGTGCCGGTCAGATACAGGAGAGTACAACGCAGACCGGGACGGACCTGAGACTGATACACCAGAAAGCAGCAGACCTTACCCGCAGCTATGAGCGCATGAACCGGACCTATGAGGCCGTGGGAACGGAAGTCAGGGCAGATCTCGGCGACAGTATAAGAAAAGCATTCGAGAATACCGATTTCAAAGAAGTGCTGGGAGATCTCGGTCTGGAGCAGAATGAAGCAAACGAGAGGGCTGTAAGGATCATTTCCTACTCACACATGGAGCTTTCGCCGGAGAATGTGCAGAAGATAAGCGCGGCAGACGGCAGGCTGAATGACGTGCTTGACAAGCTGACACCCGCAAGAGTGCTGAGGCTCATAAGAGATAACGTCAATCCCCTGGAGACGGATCTGGGAGAGCTTGAGAGCAGGCTTGAGGCCTATGTGGACGAGGAAGACAGACCGGCAGAAGAGTTTGCGAAGTATCTGGTCTCTCAGACAGACAAAGGGACGGTGACAGATGAAGAAGCGGCATCCTATATAGGCATATACCGCCTCGTCAATGCGATAAACGCCGGAGACCACAGAGCAGTGGGTACGCTGGTGGCAGGTGGTGCCGAGCTGAATCTGAGCAATCTGCTGTCGGCAGTCCGCACAGGGAAAAGATCCCATGTGGATATGTATATAGATGCAAACTTCGGCGGAAAGGACGCGGTCTTTTCAGCGCTCTCACCCCGCATAGATGAGATGATCCGGACAGCTTTCTCATCGGATGCGTCGGAGCAGGGCTACTATGAAGAGGAGTCGCAGAAATTCGCGGAAGCGGCAAAGGCCGAGGCTGAGCTCTACCGTATGCTCGAAGAAGCGGATATCCCCCGCAGCGCAGACAATGTGACAGCCTACGAGCAGCTCATATTTGAGGGCGGCAACAGGTTCGCAAGGGAGCTCTACGGCAATGCATCGGACAGGACAAAGGACAGGCTGAGGCAGGCAAGGGACAAGGTACGTGAGGATCTGGGCACCGGAGATGCAGCAAAGATCAAAGAGTCCTACGATGAAATGGTAAAGGCAGAGCTCATCGGGGCACTGGAAGGAGACACCATCGATATAAGGGCCATGCAGACGAAGGATAAGGTGCTCTCGATAAAGAAGGCGCTGGCCGATACTGAGGATTATCACATCCCCGCACAGCTGAACGGTGAGCTGATAAATATAAATCTCAAATTAAGGCATGGCGAAAATCAAAATTCTGTCGATATATATTTTGAGACCGAAGATTTCGGCTCTGTCCACGCTGAGCTCCGGGTGACGGACGGTGTCCGGGGGGCTATAAAAAGCGAGAGGACAGCAGGAGATGAGTACATGAAGGAGAGACTCGATGCCATGACAGAGGCAGTATCGGGCATCTCCGGGAAAAATACATATCTAAGCATCGGGGATATGGATATACCCGAGGTCAGTGCATCGCAAAGCGAAGTACCGGAAGCCATGGATGGCGGAAAAACCGGCAATGCCCTGCTTTACCGTATAGCAAAGACGGTATTGGATGTGGTATTGCAATAACAGTTTTAGGAGGAGCTATCCATGAAGATCAACAGTAATATCACGGCTTACATCACGAATAATGCCTATGCGCAGAACGAGAAGCGACTCGGTGCCGCCACCGGCAGGCTCTCCAGCGGCTACAAGCTGAATACTGCAGGGGACGACCCGGCGAACTTTGCAATAGCCGCAAAGCTGCGTTCAATGATAAAGGGACTCGACAAGGTCAAGACAAATACCACCACCGGCATGTCCGTCCTGGAGACGGCAGAGGCCGCCATGATGGAGACTCAGGATATGGTACACAGACTGAACGAGCTCGCGATCAAAAGCTCCAACGGCACTCTTTCAAGCTCCGACAGGCAGACCATACAGGACGAAGCCAATCAGCTCATAAAGGAGATAGACCGTATAGCGGAGACCACTGAGTTCAACGGGATGAAGCTGGTGAACGGCTTCTTCAATGACAGAGGATATACCAATGAGCTCTCAGTGAAGGTGATGGATTACAGCGAGCAGGTGCAGGCAGGAAAGTATGCCGTGAAGCTGACAAAAGATGCAAACGGAGACTACCACCTGGCAAACAGCGGGGTGGATACCACCACAGGTCAGTACAAGGGATACAAGGATGCAGACAAGCTCGTGGGGATGACAGACCCCACCAAGGCCACCATACTCAAGGAGACTGTCCCGAATGAGGACGGGACCACGACGGATTTTGTCACGGTCAAGGGCGTGGGCGATGTACAGATAAGGTTCGAGGTGGAGAACGGGAAGATAACAGGAAACCCCCTGGAGCTGAACCTCACAGGCAGGGGCTCCATGAGGCTGCAGGTCGGTACGGAGGAGGGCGAGGTCATATCCGCTTCCATCCCGAGTATGACCACCACGGCCATGGGTCTCGCCGGCATAGACTTCAGAAGCAAGGAAAGCTCATACGAAGCTATAGATAAGGTCAACAATGCCATCGCATACGTAAACCGTGCCAGATCTACCATGGGTGCGTACGAGAACCGTCTGGAGAACACCGAGACCTTCCTCGATGCGTATAACGAGAATGTCACCTCATCGGTATCGAGGATACAGGATACGGATATGGCAGAGATGATGATAGAGTTTACGAGTATGCAGATACTCTCTCAGGCAGGGATCAGCATGCTGGCACAGGCAAATGAGGCGCCTCAGGCAGCTCTGCAGCTGCTGCAGTAAGTGAAGCAGTCAGGAAACCCGCCAAGAACATAAGAGGGAGGTAGGAACATGACATCTGAAAAGAAACAGGAATACACCCGCCGCATCATAGAAGCAAATCCGACAGGGATCATAGCCCTGACATACGAGATAGCCAGAGGCTACTATGCTGATGCCGTGATCGCCTTCAAAGCGGGAGACAGAGATACATACAGACTTGAGATCACGAGGGGCAACAAGTGCATCGAGCAGCTGATCATGGCTCTTGATCCGCAGTACACCCTGTCGATATATCTGCTCAGGATATACAACTATATTCTGGAGTGTGCCAGAAAAGCGTCCTCAATGTACGATACGAAGGAGCTGGACGAGCCCATGGATATACTGAAGAGGATAGGAGGCACCTTCGAAGAGATAGCTCCTCAGGACAAGAGAGGAGCCGGTGTGCAGGGCGGAGAAGAGGTCTATGACGGACTCACCTATAACGCAAAGGGACGCACCAATACTACGGTCAAACGCTGACAGAGCGTATAACATATCATATCACCCTATCAGGATCACCCGGCGCCCATGCCGGGTGATTTTGATAGCGGGGGTGCATATATGGTATATTACTTGTACTAAATCAGTCGGAGGAAAACATGGAAGAGACGAAGAAACGCATGCTGTCCGGGATCCAGCCCAGCGGGGACCTGCATCTTGGCAACTATCTGGGTGCCATAAAGAACTGGGCAGACAGAGCGGAGGAATATGAATGCTATTATTTCATGGCTGACCTGCACACGATCACCGTGAGACAGGAGCCGTCGGAGCTCAGACGCAGATCTTTAGCGCAGCTGGCACAGTATATCGCCTGCGGGCTCGATCCGGAGAAGAACGTGCTGTTCCTGCAGTCTCATGTCCCGGCCCATGCTCAGCTTGCCTGGGTGCTGAACTGCTACACCATGTTCGGTGAGCTCTCACGTATGACGCAGTTCAAGGACAAGTCGGCAAAGTATAAAGACAATATAAACGCCGGGCTCTTCACCTATCCGGTGCTGATGGCAGCGGACATACTGCTGTACCAGCCGGATTACGTACCCGTAGGGGAGGATCAGAAGCAGCACGTGGAGATCACCCGTGATATAGCACAACGCTTCAACAGCATATACGGAGAGGTATTTAAGATACCCGAGCCGTACATCGCAAAGACCGGGGCCAGGATCTACAGTCTGACTTCTCCCGGGGACAAGATGTCCAAATCGGATCCTAACGGATGCGTTTTCATCATGGACGAGCCGGATGTCGTGCTGAAAAAGTTCAAGCGGGCGGTGACGGACAGCGATACGGACAATCCGGTGAGATATGACAGGGAGAACAAGCCCGGGGTCGCGAATCTGATGAACATATATTCCACCCTGACAGGCCATACATACGAGGAGATCGAGAAGGAGTTCGAGGGCAAGGGATACGGTGTCTTCAAGCCGGCGGTGGCGGAGACGGTAATGGAAACGCTGAAGCCCATAAGGGAGGAGGCAGCCAGACTGTCAGCCGACAAGGCATATCTGGACGAGCTGTACAGAAAAGGCGCCGAAAGGGCTTCCTATATCGCAAACAAGACCCTCCGAAAGGTATATAAGAAGGTCGGATTTTATCAGGGATGACGCAGAAATAGTCGCAAAGGACCATCCCCGGCACAACATATAGTAGAATTTCTCATTGTACATAAAAAAATACAATAAGAGAGTTCAGTTTTGCATTATGTTGACGATATAATAATTGAAGCAGGCGGAATGGCGGCTT
>DNLO01000003.1 GCA_003488445.1 Lachnospiraceae bacterium
GAGGAGATCTTCGCCGGGAGACATGAGGAGTCGGAGGAATTTGACAGGGAACTGGAAGTGTTACTGGATTTCTATGAGAAAGGAATGGTGAACTACGGCAAATGGAAAGCACGATCATCAAAAGACTGAAGGAAGGAAAGTTTGTACTGATCGCTGAGATCGGCGTCAACTATTACGATATAGCCGAGAAGATGGGGATCTCCAACCTTGAGGCTGCAAAGCTCATGGTGAAGGAGGCGAGGAATGCCGGGATACATGCGGTGAAGTTCCAGACATACAAGGCAGAGACCCTGGCTGCAAAGGACTCGCCCTCGTACTGGGACAGGAGCGAGGAGCCTACGGGATCGCAGTACGAGCTCTTCCACAAGTTTGATTCCTTCGGAGAGACTGAGTACAGGCAGCTGAAGGAGTACGCTGACGAGCTGGGGATAGAGTTTCTGTCCACGGCTTTCGATATGGAGAGTGCAGACTATCTGTGCGATCTGATGAATGTGTACAAGATCTCGTCTTCCGACCTCTCCAACATACCCTTCATAGAATATCAGGCCAAAAAAGGCAAGCCCATGCTTCTCTCCATAGGAGCCTCGGAGCTGGAGGAGATAGAGAGGGCGGTGGATACCATAAGGGCGGTAAACGACAGCGAGCTGGCCCTGCTGCACTGCGTGCTGGAATATCCCACTCCCCTGGAGCATGCGAACCTGCTGAAGATAAAGACACTGAAGCAGCAGTTCCCGGACTGCTACGTGGGATACTCGGATCATACGAAGCCCACGCCCGAGTGTGATGTGGCCAAGGTGGCCTACAATATGGGGGCTCAGCTCATAGAGAAGCACTTCACGCTGGACAAGACTCTCAAGGGGAACGATCACTACCATGCGATGGATCCTTCAGATGCGAAGAAGATCCTGGAGGCCATAGACAGGATGGATATGCTGCGGGGCAGCGGAGAGCTGGTATCTCTTAAGAGCGAAGCGGCAGCAAGGCTCAATGCGAGGAGGTCCATAGTCGCTGCCAAGCGTATAGCCGAGGGAGAGCTCGTGACCAGAGACAAGCTCACCTTCAAACGTCCCGGGACCGGCATATCTCCTACCGAGATAGGCATGGTGATGGGAAGGACGGCAGCCTGCGACATAGCCGAGGACACCATACTGCAGCCCAAGATGCTGCGGGGCTTCCCTGGTGAGGAAGAGGATGGCTGAGGACAACTCCGGAAAAGCTGTCAGATCCGGTATCTGGTACGTCATATCCAATGTGATGATAAGAGCCGTAGGGATATTCACGGCTCCCATATACACCCGTCTCCTGACTACATCGGAGACGGGTTTTGCCAATGATTTCAACAATTATGTCTCGATCCTTTACGTGATAACGGGTCTCTGCCTCATCTACAGCGTGGGCAGGGCCAGGCTCGACTACCGCGGCAGGGAATTCGACGCCTTCATGTCTTCCATCCAGGCACTGTCCTCCTTCTTCGGACTGGCTCTTCTGGTGCTGGTCATGATCTTCATGCCGAAGGAGGGCCTGCTCGGCTTCGACAGGCTCATAGTATTCATACTGTTCGCCTATATGTGCCTGTATCCCTCCATAGACTATATGCAGTACAAGCTGCGGTTCGAGTACAGGTACAAGGGGAATATCGCCATCTCGCTGGTGATCACCCTGAGTACGGTGGCGCTGTCCATAGCGCTCATCCTGCTCATGCCGGAGGACAAGGGATTTGCGAAGATACTGGGTACGGTGATCCCCTCGGCGGCGGTGGCACTCTTCTGCTACATCGCACTCCTCATCAGGGGAAAGGCAGTGATACGTCCAGAATACTGGAAGTATGCCCTCAGGATAGGACTGCCTACCATACCTCACGGTCTCGCCATGATACTCCTGGCCCGCATAGATGTGTCCATGATCTCACAGATGTGCGGCCTGTCGGAGGTGGGACTCTATACATCGGGCTATACCATAGGTACACTGCTCATGTTCGTGACCAATGCCATAGGCAACGCCTGGGTGCCTCTTTTCAATGAGAGGCTGGATGCGGGCAACGTGGAGGCGATAAGAAGAGACAACAGGATACTGATGGAGGCCAGCTGCTTTGCAACGATATGCTTCATAGCGGTGGCCCCGGAGGTGGTGAAGCTGCTGTATGCGAAGCCTTATCATGAATCCATGTGGGTGGTGGCCCCGGTGGCACTGGGCACTCTGTGCCAGTATTTCTACTCCAACTATGTCAATGTGGAGATATTCTACAAGAAGACCGCTCTGCTGGCGGTCAATTCGTGTATCGCAGCCGGGATTAACATCGTGCTGAACTATATCTTCATCTCCAGATACGGCTATATCGCGGCTGCCTACACCACTCTGGCGGGATATTTCATCCTGATGATCCTGCATTATGTGGCTACAACGGTCGTGCTGAAGAAGAGGATATATCCGGACGGGACGTATTTTATCATGCTGATGATGACCATAGCTGCGGGGACCGGATTCAGTTTTCTGTGCGGCCAGGTGCTGTACCGCTATCTGCTGGCAGCGGGCGTCATCGGAGTGCTGGCGTGGATGTGGAGGAAGGATATCGCGGCATTCTTTGCACTCATAAGGGGAGTCAGAGGGGACGGTTCTCATTGACTTATTTTTTTGAGGAAAGACAGAAGTTAAAGAGATGAAAAAAATAAGTCAATGAGAACCGTCCCCTCTGACTCCCCTTATGATATACTGTAGGATGACTATATTTGGAAGGGAAAGGTAA
Source organism: Lachnospiraceae bacterium (assembly GCA_003488445.1). GTDB lineage: Bacteria > Bacillota > Clostridia > Lachnospirales > Lachnospiraceae > NK4A144. The sequence goes on from DNLO01000003.1 coordinate 2,744, forward strand.
CTGATCTTCATGAAGATACTGGTGGTGATACCCGCAAGAGGCGGATCGAAGAGGATACCCCGTAAGAACGTCAGGATGATGAACGGCAAGCCTCTGATACTGTATTCCATAGAGAATGCCAAACGGCTGGCCGAGGACCATAACGTGGATATATGCGTATCCACCGATGATGAGGAGCTCGGAGGGATCGCGGAGAGCAAAAAGGTTGACATAATCTGGAGAGATGAGAGACTCTCGGCGGATAATATCACCCTGGACCCCGTGGTCTATGATGCGCTGCTCAAGATGGAAAGAGAAAAGGGAGATGCCTACGACGTGGTGATAACGATGCAGGCTACCTCGCCGACACTCAGGGCGACCACTCTGAAGAGCGCAGTGAAGGCCTTTCTCAACTCTGATCTGGACACCATGATATCCTGCGTCAACCGTCCTCACCTGTCGTGGACAGAGAGGGACGGGAAGATCGTAAAGAACTACGAGAAGAGACTGAACTCCCAGGAGCTCCCCAGCAACTATCTGGAGTCGGGTGCTTTCGTCATCACCAGAAGAGGCTGTGTCACAGAGAACAGCAGGATAGGAGAGAAGATCACAGTATACGAGACTGATCCGAAGGAGGCTGTGGATATAGACTCCGAGGAGGACTGGATCGCAGCGGAGTCCATACTGAGGCGCAAGAGGATACTCATGAGGTGCGTAGGCAAGCCTGCACTGGGGATGGGGCATATATACAGATGCATGTCCATAGCATACAAGCTCATAGGGCACGATGTCCTCTTCGTCACCGACAAGGACAGCGTGATAGGCAGGGCCAAGCTGGAGGAGACCTATCTGCCCTACGAGGTGGTAGGGGATGATGAGGAATATGAGAAGGTGATGAAGAACTACATGCCCGATATCATCATCAATGATGTGCTGGACACGGATGAGGCTCTGATCAAGCTGGAGAGAAAGTACACCAGGCGTATAGTGAACTTCGAGGATATGGGGCCCGGAGCGTGGCTCGCGGACGCCGTCATCAATGCTCTGTACGAGAACCGCCCCAACAAGCCGCCCCACGTCTACGAAGGCTCTGATTACTACTTCATAAGAGATGAGTTTCTCACGGAGCATCCCAGGGATTTCTCCGCTGAGTGCAAGAATATCATGATCATGTTCGGAGGAGTGGATCCGGCGAACCTCACCGGCAAGATGTACGATATCTGCCAGGTACTGCATCCCAAGATGCCGGGGGTGGAGTTCCACTTCCTGACAGGATTCGCCTATGCCCACAAGGAGCAGATCATTAGCATGCCCGCATCCAATATATACGTGCACCACGATGCGAAGAGGGTGTCCACATACATGCGGAAAGCGGATATGTGTATCACGAGCCAGGGACGGACCATATTCGAGCTGGCCTCCATGGGTGTACCCGCCATAGTACTGGCCCAGAACGAGAGAGAGGCGGAGCATGTGTTCGCCGGCATGGGCAACGGCTTCATCAACCTGGGGCTCGGAGAGAGGACGGACACGCTGACAATCATAAAGACCATAATGTGGCTCGCTGATATGCCGCACGTGAGATCGGAGATGAGAGATCTGCAGCTGTCGAAGAAGTTCGAGAAGGGACAGCAGAGAGTGCTGAGGATCATACTGGGAGAGGATCGTTGAGAGCAGCCGTAATCAATACGGTGATCGGAACGGGCAGTATAGGCCGCATATCCTGCGGCACGGCTGATGAGATACTGTCTCACGGCGGAGAGGTGCTGCTGTGCAGGGGCAGAGGAGAGGAAGTAAGCGGATACGACAACTACCGCATAGGCTCCGATGCGGATATGTATCTTCACGGTGTCCTGAGCCGGATCACCGACCGGCACGGCACATACAGCCGTAAGGCGACGGAAAAGCTTATAGCAAAGCTTGAGGAGTACAGACCGGATCTTATTCAGTTGCACAATATCCATGGATATTATGTAAACTATAAGGTCCTTTTTACATGGCTTAAGCAGGCAGGGATACCCGTGGTATGGACCCTGCATGACTGCTGGAGCTTCACGGGACACTGCGTGCACTATGAATACAGGGGATGTGACAGGTGGAAGGACGGATCCTGCGGGCCTTGTCCGGAGAAGAAGGTATATCCCGCTTCCCTCATATGTGATGCATCGAAGAAGAACTACAGCGACAAGAAGGAATGCTTCACCGGGATAGACAGGCTGCAACTCGTGACCCCTTCAGAGTGGCTTGCGGGGCAGCTGAAGGAGTCCATGCTTGCGGAATACCCCGTGAAGGTGATAAATACCGGCATAGATCTCGGTGTCTTCAGACCCGTGGGTACAGACCTCAGAGAGAGGTACGGGATAGGAGACAGGATACTGCTTTTGGGAGTGGCGAATCCCTGGAGAGACAGGAAGGGCATGTTCGATATGGCAAAGCTCGCTATGAGACTGGATCCCGAAAGATACGCCATAGCAATGATAGGGCTGAAGAGATCCCAGATGAACATGCTCCCTCCGAATATACTGAAGATAGGTCATACGGACAGTGTGGAGGAGCTGGTGGAGTGGTATTCGGCGGCGGATATTTATGTAAACCTGACCTACGAAGACACTTTTCCGACCACCAATCTGGAGGCTCAGGCATGCGGCACGCCCGTGATCACCTACAGAGCGGGTGGCAGTCCGGAGACTGTGGACGATAACACCGGGGTCGTGACGGAAAAGCAGGACCTGAAGGCCGTCATCTCGGCCATAGAGCTTCTCGGAAGGAAGCAGCCCGGCATATCCGGAGACTGCAGGGAGAGGGCCTCAAGATACGACAGGAAAGACAGATTCAGGGAATATTATGAGCTTTATCAGGAAATTTAAGAACTCCATAATCTTCATCATCGCGCTTTGCATGTACGCACTGTGCATGGCGT
>DNLO01000061.1 GCA_003488445.1 Lachnospiraceae bacterium
GAGAAGGCCGGATTCGTAAACCTCAAGGGGCACAGGACAGTGGGAGGCATGAGAGCTTCCATATACAATGCAATGCCCATAGAGGGTGTGAAGAAGCTGGTGGAGTTCATGGATAAGTTTGAGAAGGATAATAAGTGATCAGGCAGCACCTTAACCTGTGAGGAGGGAAAAATGTTTAAATATCATTGTCTAAATAATATAGCAAAGATAGGGCTCGACAACTTCGACTCGAATTTCGTGGCTGTGGATGAGCTGAAGGATGCGGACTGTGCACTGGTGAGGTCTGCCGGCATGCACGACATAGAGATGCCGGAAAGTCTGGCTGCCATAGCAAGAGCCGGAGCAGGAGTCAACAATATCCCGCTGGATAAGTGCGCAGAGAAAGGAATAGTGGTATTCAACACTCCCGGAGCCAACGCCAACGGAGTGAAGGAGCTCGTGATAGCTGCCATGCTCCTGGCATCCAGGGATATAGTAGGCGGTATCAACTGGGTGGAGACCCAGAAGGGCAACAAGGATATAGCAAAGGATGCCGAGAAGCAGAAGAAGCAGTATGCCGGCAAGGAGATCGCAGGCAAGAAGCTGGGAGTCATAGGCCTGGGTGCCATAGGCATCAAGGTGGCCAATACCGCCGTCAACCTCGGCATGGACGTATACGGCTACGATCCCTACATTTCCGTGGATGCGGCCTGGAATCTGTCAAGGTCCGTGCATCATGTGAAGGCTGTGGAGGAGATATATGCCAACTGTGATATCATCACGATCCATGTGCCTCTGCTTGACTCCACGAAGCATATGATCAACTCCGATGCCATCAAGATCATGAAGAATGATGTCATCCTCATCAATCTCGCAAGAGATCTGCTTGTGGATGAGGAGGCTGTGATATCCGCCCTGAAGCTCGGCAAGCTCGGCAGGTATGTATCTGATTTTGCCAATCCTACCACTGTGGGGCAGGACGGCGTGATCGTGATACCCCATCTCGGTGCATCCACCGAGGAGTCGGAGGACAACTGTGCGGTCATGGCTGTACAGGAGCTCACGGACTACATGAACAACGGAAACATCAAAAACTCCGTAAACTTCCCTGCCATCAATATGGGCGTCTGTGACAAGGCCGGAAGGGTCATGGTCTTCCACAGGAATATCGCAAACATGATCACCAAGTTCTCGGCCTGCTTCGGTGATGCGGGCATCAATATATCCGAGATGAACAATAAGAGCCGCGGAGACAATGCCATATCCATGTTTGATATAGACGCCCCGGCTTCGGATGAGATAATACAGAAGCTCCAGGCAATAGACGGAGTCTACCGTGTAAGAGTTGTGAAATAGCGGGAGGCGAGACTTGGCTGACGTAAGACCCTTCAGGGCACTTAGACCCGCAAAGGATAAGGCTTCTCATATAGCAGCACTGCCGTATGATGTGATGAATACCGCGGAGGCAAAGGCAGAGATAGAGCGTGAACCGCTTTCCTTCCTGCGTATAGACCGACCGGAGACAAGCTTTGCCGACGGATATGACATGTATGCTCCCGAGGTGTATCAGAAGGCGAAAGAGATATTTGAGGGCATGATCTCGGACGGATCCTTCGTACAGGATGAGAGGGAGTGCTACTATATCTATGAGCTCACCATGGACGGGCGCACACAGACCGGGATCACCGCAGTATGCTCCTGTGACGACTATGAGAAGCAGATCATAAAAAAGCATGAGAATACTCTGGAGGCCAAGGAGCAGGACCGTATCAGGCATATCAGCACACTGTCTGCACAGACGGGCCCCATCTTCCTGTCATATCGCAGAGACAGCAGGATAGACGACATCGTATTAAGGCACAAGGAGGAGACTCCCGTATATGACTTCACTTCCGATGACGGAATAAGCCACAGAGTGTGGGTCATCGATGATGAGGCAGATACCGCAGCCATCTGCGATTCCTTCAGAGGGATCGATTCCATATACATCGCCGACGGACATCACAGATGCGCCTCGGCAGTGAAGGTGTGCAGGGCAGCGAAGACTGAAGGAGCGGAAGACGCTCCGTTCAGGGACAGCGATTATTTCCTGTCTGTTCTTTTCCCCGACTCTGAGCTGAAGATAATGGACTACAACCGTGTGGTGAAGGATCTGAACGGACTGTCCGAGAGCAGGTTCTTCGACAGACTGAGAAAGAAGTTCACCATAGAGAAGCTCGGCAGGGAGCCTGTGCATCCTGACAGGAAGGGATGTATCACCATGTACATAGGAGAATGCTGGTACAGGCTTGAGGTGAAGCCTGAGTTTGTAGTGGATGATCCGGTGGATTCTCTGGATGTAGCCATACTCCAGAATGAAGTGCTCTCGCCGGTGCTCAACATAGAGGATCCGAAGACCGATGAGAGGATAAGCTTCGTGGGAGGCATAAGAGGGCTCGGAGAGCTCATGAAGCTCGTTGATTCGGGCAGATATGAAGCGGCTTTTGCCATGTATCCCACATCCATACAGGAGCTTTTTGCGGTGGCCGATGCCGGGAGGCTCATGCCGCCGAAATCGACCTGGTTCGAGCCTAAGCTCCGATCGGGACTCTTCATACACAGATTCTGAAAGGAGATCAGATCATGACAAAAAAGCTTTACAATCTTATGGACTGGGCAGAGATAGAGGCGGTGACATATGCCGAGGAGGATCATCCCAAGGCTGTGCTGGGGGCTCATCCCGTCAGAGGCGGACAGACTCTTGTCACGGCATACAAGCCTGACGCTGCAGAGGTGGCTGTCAAGGTCAAGGGTGCAAGGAGCAACGTCACGATGGAGCTTGCCGACGAGGACGGATACTTCGCAGCCCTTGTCAAGAATAAGGAGCCATTTGAATACGAGCTGGTGGTGACTGACAAAGAAGGGAAGACCACGACGGAGATCGATCCCTATTCCATACCCGACAGCATCACGAAAAGAGATATACAGAAGTTTGAGTCGGGCATACACTACAGGGCATATGAGCTTCTGGGAGCTCATGCGATGAAGATAAACGGGACAGAGGGAGTGAGGTTTGCAGTATGGGCACCCAATGCTCTCCGGGTATCGGTAGTGGGAGATTTCAATTCCTGGGACGGCCGTATCCACCAGATGGAGAGGCTTTTCGACTCCGGCATATTCGAGCTTTTCATCCCGGGGCTTAAGACGGGAGAGAAGTACAAGTTTGAGATAAAGCTTCACTCCGGGATCACCTATATGAAGGCTGACCCTTACGGACTCATGCTCGAGGACAAGGAGGATGGAGCGAGCATCGTATATGATCTGGACAGGATAGCTGCTTCCGATGACAAGTGGCTCGACACCAGAGCGAAGCTGCAGAAGGACAGTGCACCGATCAGCATTCTGGACCGCAGAGGCGTGACCCTCGGAAAGAAAACCGCAAAGGAAATGATAGCAGAGGCTTCGGAGTATGGCTTTACTCATGTGCTGGTGTCCTCATCGGCGGATTCCATGTACATACCCGCAGCGGACCCTGCAGTGCTTGCAGATTTCGTACAGTCCATGCACAGGGCCGGTATCGCGGTAATATTTGAGTGGTCTCCAGCATCCTTTGATATGCGCGGATCGGGGCTTGCGATGTTTGACGGCACCTGCATCTACGAGGATGCCGATACAAGGCGCTCTTATGTGCCCGGAGAGGACAGGAGATATTTCAATCTCGGACGCAACGAGGTGAAGAGCTTCGTGCTGGCCAATGCCATCTTCCTGCTGGATGTCTTCGGCTTCGACGGCCTGCAGGTGAGCGATGTGGCAAGGATGCTTTATCTGGACTACGGAAAGTCCGGCGGCGACTGGGCTCCCAATATGTATGGCGGCAACGAGAATCTGGATGCGATCGATTTCTTCAAGCAGATGAATTCGGCTCTGCACAAGTTCTCTGCGGATATACTCATAATATCCGACGACGATACCGCGTTTCCCGATATCACCGGCAGTCTGGACGAGGGTCTGGGATTTGATTACAAGCTCAATCACGGCTGGTGCAGGGATGTCCTCGGCTATCTGAGGCAGGAGCCTCTCGCCAGATCCAATCACTATAACGAGATCTGCTTCCCGATGATCTACCAGTACAACGAGCGCTTCATACTCCCTCTGTCCGATATAGTGGATATATGGAAGGATATGCCTGGAGACAACGACGAGAAGTTCAGCAATCTGAAGCTGCTCATCGCTTATTTCATGGTACACCCCGGCAAGAAGCTCATCGCAATGGGCAATATGGACGGCAGGAGCGGAGAGCTGCAGGCAGTCAGTGAGCTGGTGAAGGATACTCTCTCTTTCTACAGCAAAAATGAGGTGCTCTATTCCAAGGAGCTGGAAAACGCCGGCTTCGAATGGATCAACAATATTTCGGCGAGGGAGAATATCCTGGTGTTCGCACGCCGGGGCGCGAAAAGAGATGACGTGTTCGTGGTTGTGGCGAACTTCCTCAACATGCCGAGGAAGAGATACAAGATAGGTGTACCGAAGCCGGGCAAATATACGGAGGTCTTCAATTCCGACAGTGAGAAGTACGATGGATTCGGTTTTGTAAATAAAGAGCCCATTGTTTCCGATACGGATGAATGTGACGGAAGGGCCGATTCGATAAAGATAAGGGTTGCCCCCTACGGCGTATCGGTGTTCAGGTTCAATGCTCTGAAGGATCAGAAGAGTGTCCGCAGGTAATCCCATAACGGAAGGGTTTCCGGTTTCAATCGATTCCGTGCTTGCCCCCGGGACTGATGTGGAGGATATGCAGGAGAGCATCAGACAGATGCAGGAGAGCATACAGGAACTGCAGAAGGATCCCGGAGTGATATCGTCATATCTGGAGTCACTGCCGGCAAAGGCACTGTCTCTTGGCATAAGAGTAGTGCTCGTAGTGATCATCTTCTTCATTGGAAGCAGGCTGATCAGACTGCTGCGCAGGCTGCTGCAGCGTGCACTGGAAAAGAGCGGGGTGAGCCGGGACGGCATACGATTCCTGGATCTCATCGTCAAGTGGACTCTGTATGTGGTGCTGGTTCTGGGCCTGGCGGTGAATCTTGGCATAGATGCCTCGTCCGTTGTCGCCATCATAGGTTCTCTCGGTATCACCATAGGCCTTGCTCTGCAGGGCAGTCTCTCCAACTTTGCGGGCGGGGTGCTGCTTCTTCTCATGAAGCCTTTCGCTGCGGGAGATTATATCAAGGATCTCACCACGGGGATGACAGGTACGGTAGAGGAGGTGTCCATCTTCTATACCAAGGTGCTCACCGACAACCGTTTCGAGCTGATGATACCCAACGGCAACCTGTCCAACAATTCCATCATAAACTACTCCAGAAACAATCTGCGGCAGGTGATACAGGATTTTCAGATATCCTATTCGTCGGATATCGATAAGGCGAGAGAGATACTGCTGGATCTGATACATGAAGAGGAGACACTTGCAAAGGATGCACCGAGAGAGCCGGAGGTGATAGTGAAGAGTCTGGACGAAAGCGGTGTGACGCTGGTGCTGAGGGCTTTCATATCTACCCTGACATACCTGGACTACAACAAGGCTGTCTGGCGTCTGGTGGAAAACACGAAGAAACGCTTTGACGCGGAGGGTATCGAGATACCGTTCAGACAGGTGGATGTAAATATAAAAGAGCAGAGGTGAGCTGATGAACAAGAAATCAAAAGAGACAAATATCATTGCCATAGCCATTGCAGGCGCCCTTGCTACCATAGCCGTGCTCTTTCTGGGAACGCTTTGGGTGGGGCAGGCTGCAAGCAGGGATGCTTCAAGGGCTGTACGCAATGTGAGCCTTCTTTATCTGAACGAGCTGGCCGGCAGGCGGGAGCAGGTGGTTGCCTCCAGGCTCGATGACTATATCAATGACATGAATGTGACGCTGGGTCTTATGGAAAAGGATGATCTGGCATCTATCGAAAGCCTTCAGGCTTATCAGGCGAAGATCAAGCAGCTATACGGGCTGGAAAAGTTTGCCTTTGTCGATACGGAGGGTCTCATATATACCTCCATGGGGACGCGTACTGATATCGACCAGTACAGCTTTGACTATAATACTTTGTCTGAACCGGAGGTATCCATAAAAAACGAAAAGGGCAATGAGAAGACCGTGATCATTGCCGTGCCCATGGACCGGGTGCCCGTAGAGGACAGACATCTGGTGGTGTGCTTCATGGAGATAGGCATGGAGAATATGCTGGAGGGAATATCCTTAAGGACAGAGAACAACAGCACCACGTTCTGCAATATATATACGGCCGACGGAGCACCGCTTACAGATATGGTCCTCGGGGGTCTGGCCAGCGAAGCGAATCTTCTGGATGCCATGGGTCACGCCGAGTGCGAAGCGGGCTATTCCATCGAAAATGTATCAGAGGATTTCAGGGATGGTAGAGAAGGTGTCGTATCCTTTACCTACAACGGTATCAGGGAAACCCTGTACTATGTTCCCATCAGGGGAACAGACTGGATGCTCACCTATCTCATCAGGGAGAGTGTCATAACAGAGCAGATCAATACCATTTCGAGAGGGATCATCACCCGGAGTCTGGTTCAGTCGCTTCTCACCGCACTTGTTCTCGCAGGGATATTCATATTTATGATACTTCAGATAAGGAGAAATTCCCGCATCACTCTTGAGAAGGAGGTGTCGGAGACGGAGAACCGCGTGAAGCAGCAGGAGCTCGAGGAGCAGCTTGCACTGCAGGAGGAGCTGCTTGATCAGGAGAAGCGCAGAGCCCAGCAGGACAGCATGATCACGGCCATGGCCTCGGATTACCGCAGTGTGTACTATGTGGATCTCGACAGCAACGAGGCCGTATGCTACAGAAATGATCCGGGAACACGGGATCTTGTCTCCGAAGGAGAGAGCTTCAGCTTCAGCGAAAAATTCAATGATTACGCAGCCCGTTATGTGGATGAGGCATACAGACAGGGCTTTCAGGAATTCATTAAGACGGAGAGCATACGTGCGGGTCTGGCAAACAGCTCCATGATATCCTACAGATATCTCACCAGGAAAAACGGTGTTGAAAGCTATGAAATGCTGAGAATGGCCGGCGTCAGACATGCTGAAGACCGCATGGATCATATAATTCATGCTGTCGGCGTAGGGTTTACGGACATAGACGGCGAAATGCGGGATACTCTCTCGAAGAATCAGGCGCTTTCAGATGCTCTTGAAGCTGCCGAGGAGGCAAGCAAGGCCAAGACCGTATTCCTTTCCAATATGAGCCACGAGATCAGAACGCCAATGAATGCCATCATCGGTCTTGACAGTCTGGC
>DNLO01000062.1 GCA_003488445.1 Lachnospiraceae bacterium
CCCTTGCGGGCGGAGTACATCATCATGAAGAGATGGATGATGAGAGGCACCATGATGGTGAGCAGTACCGAGAGCATGAAAAGGTTCATCGTGTCTTCGCTTCCTGCAAGAGCCAGTACCAGTGTAGCGGCATACATGCCGGCTATGAGTATCACACCGATGAGTGCCATTATCCGTTTTACTTTCACGCCCAAAACCCCCTTATAATTGTGTCCGACCGACAAATGTAATATAATACATGAATATAATACAGGCAATACGGAGGGTGTATGAGCTTAATAAATGACTGGCGTGACATCGCATACAGCGCAACGGCAAACAAGGGAGACCTGCAGAGACTCTGGCAGGACTACTTCCAGAAGGAGAAAGGGATATACGCTGAACTGCTGAAGACACCGGATACCGAGGTGAAGGGTACGGTGAAGGAGCTGGCAGATAAGTACGGCGTGACCCTGATGGAGATGACCGGCTTCCTCGACGGTATCAACGACTCGCTGAAGCAGGCCAACGATATAGAGAACATGGCAGAGGATACCGAGGTATCTCTCGGATTCGACAAGGAAAAGCTTTTCCGCAACATGGTGGACGCGAAGGCAGACTGGCTTTACGAGCTGCCCGAGTGGGACGACATATTCTCCAAGGAGGATCAGGAGAGGCTGATAAAGGAGCAGAAGAAGAGCCATACCTTCGTAAGAGAAGGGAAGAAGATAGGGCGTAACGATCCCTGTCCCTGCGGCAGCGGCAAGAAATACAAGAACTGCTGCGGAAAAGACGCATAAAGATAACTGAGGAACGGCTGACGGATGAAATGGAACATTGACTTTGAGGTCGCTGCTTTAGCGTTTGAATTAGTCCTTATCATCTTTTATTTCGCCAAGAGGCATCTGCCCACGAACAAGAACAGGTATTTCATTACCTGTATGTGTGCAGGCTGCTTCATGACGTTCCTCGATGTCGTGACGGCTGTCGCCGACACATATTGGACTTTATTCCCCATAGAGCTTTTACATGTGGTCAACGTACTGTATTTTGTGAGCATGGCACTGAACGTGCTCATTCTTTTCCTGTACGTTCTGACGATCACGGGACAGCGTGACACGCTCAACACGCCTCTTTTCGTGATCTACTGCATGCCGGCGGTCATTGCGATAATCCTGGCCATAGCCACGCCCTTTGTCGGGGCGGTCTATCGCTTCGATCCGGTGGAGGGGTATGTCCACGGACCGGCATATATCACGAACTATGTGCTGAGTTCCTTCTATCTGCTGATAGCCACCGTATACGTGATCGTATACAGGAAGAACATCATCAGGCTGCATCTGATATGCCTGGGAGTGATGCTGGCCCTGCTGGCTCTGGGAGCCACACTGCAGAGTCTGATCTTCAACTGGGTGCTCCTCACCAACGCATTCGTATGCTACTCGATCTGCATTCTGTATATGTCGCTGCAGAATCCGGATCTGTACATAGACAAGGAAACGGGTCTCTTCAACAGGGACGGCTTCAACGAGTACCTGCAGGAGCTGATAGACAGCAATACGAAGTATATGTGCCTCGTCATATGTATAGACAACTACAGGACGGTCAAGTCCGTGTTCGGCGAGGAGAAGGCCAGAGCCGCACTGAAGGAGATGATCGACTATGTGATCGAGCGATATACGGCCAATCACATATTCAGATATGATGAGGAGACTTACATAGTCCTGAGTCCGATAGAGTTCGATGTGGATCTGGCGATATCCCAGGGACGCAGGAGACTGGAGGCCGGTTTCGTTATCCACGGCGAGCAGATCAGACTCACTGCAAGATTCATTCAGATGCCCTACGGCGGATCGGAGGGTGACGAGAGGCATACCAACGAGATCATAGATTATGCATTGAAGAGGCTGGATACCAGCAGAGGTGACATTTTCGTCGATGAGGAGTTCATCAGGCAGAGTGTCAGGAGCCGCAACGTAGAGATCGCTACAGAGAGAGCCATAGAGAAAAAGACCGTGCAGGTCTACTTCATGCCCATATTCTCACCCTATACGGAGAAGATGGAGCGGGCAGAGGCTCTGGCGCGTATCTTCGATGAGAATGTCGGCTTCATACCGCCTGCGGAGTTCATAGCCGAGGCGGAGAGGAACGGAAGTATCATCGCACTGGGACGTCAGATCTTCGAGAAGGTGTGCGAGTTTATCAAGGAGCAGGAGCCGCTGCAGTACGGTGTGAGCAGGATCAGCGTGAACCTGTCGGCCATGCAGCTGATGCAGGACGGCATGGCGGAGGAGTTCATCAGGATAGCCGAGAACTACAATGTATCCATGAGCAGCTTCAGCTTCGATATCGCGGAGGTATCCGAAAAGGATCCGGGCAGCGTGGCCCTGAAGAACATGAACAAGCTGATAGACAGAGGAGCGGAGTTCGCTCTGAACGACTACGGCAGCGGTTATTCGAGCCTGGAGAATATCTTGAACCTTCCCGTCAAGCTGGTGAAGATAGACAGGGCACTGGTGAGGTCCTACTTCGAGAGCGGATCCATGCTCCTGCCGGATGTCATAGAGATGTTCAGGAATCAGAAGCTGCAGCTCGCCCTCGTGGGCGTGGAGACCAAGGATATGGCCAGGAGGCTGTCTGTCATGGGATGTGACTATCTGCAGGGGTACTTCTACTCCAGGACGATACCGGCGAGAAATTTCGTGGCTCTCATGAAGAAGCAGGACGGAGGGGATCAGCAGATGAGGATGTCCGGCTGAAAACGTCTGTTGACAAGAGTGGCGGCGTGTGGTATCTTACCATTTGTATTTCAAGCAGAGCGCAGCTCTCACCCTGAGGCGGCAATATTCAGGCTTTCAGGTGTTCATCAGTAAGAATGGACCATGGTGGATTGTGCTTTGCGCAGTCCGTTTTTTTGTGTCATTAAGTACCGGGAGGTAAAGGCGATTAGCAGCAACGATTATTTTATCAATGAACAGATACGCGACAGAGAGGTCCGTGTGATCGGCGCAGACGGTGAGCAGCTGGGAGTGATGTCAGCTTCCGAGGCTATAAGGCTCGCAGAGGAAGCAGAGCTTGATCTGGTGAAGATAGCACCGAATGCGACTCCGCCGGTATGCAAGATCGTTGACTACGGTAAGTTCAAGTATGAGCAGATCCGTAAGGAAAAGGATGCCAAAAAGAAACAGAAGGTGGTCGAGATCAAGGAGATAAGGATATCGCCCAATATCGACACCAATGATCTGAACACAAAGATGAGTGCGGCACGTAAATTCCTGGCAAAGGGAAACCGCGTGAAGGTCACTCTCAGGTTCAGGGGCAGAGAGATGGCACATATGCAGGACAGTAAGTATATTCTGGATGATTTTGCCGCAGCACTCAGTGATGTGGCTGTCGTGGACAAGGCTCCCAAGGTGGAGGGCAGGACCATGACGATCACCCTGGCAGAGAAAAAGTAAGGAGGACAGTAACATGCCAAAGATGAAGACAAACAGATCGGCTGCAAAGCGTTTCAAGGTAACGGGAACCGGCAAGCTGAAGAGGAACAAGGCATATAAGCGCCATATCCTCACCAAGAAGTCACCGAAGACCATCAGGAATCTGAGGAAATCAGAGATAGTCGATCCGACTAACGAGAAGAACATGAAGAAGATACTGCCGTATCTTTGATCATCAGGTGACTGCAGATAAAGGAGGAAAATCATGGCAAGAATAAAGGGCGGAATGAACGCCAGAAGAAAGCATAACAAAGTATTAAAGCTGGCAAAGGGCTACAGAGGAGCAAGGTCCAAGCAGTACAGAGTAGCAAAGCAGTCTGTGATGCGTGCACTGGCATCTTCTTTCGCGGGCCGCAAGCAGAAGAAGAGAGACTTCAGGAGACTGTGGATCGCTCGTATCAATGCGGCAGCACGTATGAACGGTGTGAGCTACAGCAAGATGATGCACGGACTCAAGCTGGCAGGTGTCGATATCAACAGGAAGATGCTGGCTGATCTTGCAGTAAATGATGCGGACGGATTCAAGACTATAGCAGAGCTTGCAAAATCAAAGCTTTAAGGTTATAATTGCAAAGTCGCATCGGGCCTGACGGCTTGGTGCGACAATAAATGCAGGAGTGGCGGAATTGGCAGACGCGCAGGCTTCAGGTGCCTGT
>DNLO01000151.1 GCA_003488445.1 Lachnospiraceae bacterium
GCATCTATGCTGGTGGCTATCGCAAGGATTAAAAGCTCTCTGTGCTCTGCAAGGGCTCCGCGGTCCTTTCCTTCGGTCAGGGCAGCTGTCATGATCTCTGCCTGCTTCTCATCAGGCTCCTCCCGTACCGCTTCCCATATCATCTTTCCTCCTATGAGGAAAAGCAGCCCGAAGGCCACCCAGTGATCCACCGACTCGATATAGATCCGGAATCTCGTGCCGAGAAGCCATCCGAGGATCGGCATCACAGCCTGGAACACTCCGAAATACGCTCCTGTCATCACAGCCTTTCCCATGTCCGGCCGCTTCATGGCAAGTCCCCTGCATACAGACACTGCGAATGCATCCATGGAAAGCCCGACGCCTATCAGGATGATCTCGATATACACTATACTATACATTTTTCCTGACCTTCAGCGACCTCAGGTATTCCTTCTGCTCAGGTGTTATGCGGTAGCTCTCCACCGCTTTCTGTATTGTCCTGTTATGCGTCCATGCATCCAGTCTCTGCTCTTCAAGATACGGGATCACATCATCATACTGCTTTGCCAGTGCCGTGGCGAAATACCAGGCGATCATCATGTTGATATAGTATTCATCCGACCTGACCTTCGCCACCAGCTTTGGATAAGCAGCATCATAATCCTCATCCAGATACAGTGCCATCAGCATGCCTATGCCGAATCTGACGGTATAGGTCTTCTTCGACGAGATCCACTTTTTTATATCCTTCAGCAGTTCTTTTCTGTGCTTCTTAAATACCTTTGGCGAGAGCTGGTCGCAGGTCGCCCAGTTGTCGATATATGGCAGGAAAGCCCTCACCTCATCAATGCACCGGTCATAGTCTTTGATCTCCGATAATATGAAGGCATGGAGCTGATCCTCATCGAAGTATTCATGCGGCCGAGCATTCAGAAAAGCCGATATGTCTTCACGCTTTACCAGGCTCCTGGCATATTTTCTCAGGACAGGAGTCCTCACGCCTATCACCCTCTTCGGGTCCACATTCGGGATAAGCTTCGCCTGAAACTCCCTGTATCCCTTGTCCTGCATACCAAACAGCTCTTCTCTTATCTCTTCAGTGATCGCCACCTTCTGCCGTCTCCCTTTTTCTTCGTACAGATATAATAAAGCATTACTCTCTATATGGCAAAGAACGGACGGTTTTGATAGAAAAGGAACTCCGTACATCCGTGTACGGAGTTCCTTTTTTATTGCCTGTCGGATCCTGTTTTGTCAGACTCTGACTTCCCTGATGATACATCCCGGGAATTTATCAAGATTCTCCAGAGCCTCCTCCATCGATGAATAAGATGCTCTCAGACCTGCCGTGGGATTCTTGGGATCTATGATCTGATAGTCCACGCCATAGGGTCTGTTCAGTGTCCCGTTCGCATTTCCTGCTCCGCCGTTCACAGCACCCAGCCTCTCATCACTCAGTTTATTCCTGTCACTCATATCTATATCCTCCTGTTGAAATTTTTCCTTTCATGGTATTATACGAAGCTGTCGGATTTCTGGCAGCTTTTTCCGATCAATTGGTGTAATTATCAAAATATCCCTGTACCAGGACTACAGGAGTCCCCTTGTCTCCCGAGCCTGATGTGAGATCACAAAGAGATCCTATCAGATCGGTAAGCTGCCTTGGTGTGGTACCCTCGCTGGCCATCTTGCCCACCAGATCCTTGTCCTTTGCCTTTATACTCTCGGAGATCGCCTTCTTCAGCTCTTCTCCCGAGAGATCCTTGAAGTCATTGTCTGCCAGGTACTTGAGCTTCAGCTCATTGGGCGTACCTATGAGACCGTCCGTAAATGCCGGAGATACGACGGGATCTGCCAGCTCCCATATCTTGCCCTGGGGATCCTTGAAGGCTCCGTCACCGTATACCATTACTTCCACATGCCTGCCTGTCTTGTCCAGTATCATCTGCTGTATCTTAAGCACCAGATCCTTGCACTCTCTGGGGAAGAGCTTCACCTGCTCCTCTGTAGCCTTGTTGGAGCCGAGTAATCCGTACTTCTCATTGCATCCGCTCCCGTTCACCGGTGCATTCATTATCTCATCGAGACCGAACACTCTCTCGGCACCTGCATCCAGCAGTATCCTTTTGGTTCTTGCCCTGGTATGGATATCACAGTTGATCACATTCTTTGTATAGTCGAGTATGGCTCTGGGCTGATTGGCGAATACGATCTCCACATCGCATCCGCACTCACGTATCAGCTCGCCGTAGTATGCCACGTAGTCTACTCCCGTGAACTCGTGCTTATTCTCTCCGAAAAGCTCACGGTACTTCTCAAGCGAGAGCACATCGCTGTAGGGATTCACCCCTGCCGCATCTATCTTGTCAAGATTCACGAGACAGTTGCCCACCTCATCCGACGGATATGAGAGCATGAGCACGATCTTCCTGCATCCCTTCGCTATGCCGCGAAGACAGATGGCGAACCTGTTCCTCGAGAGTATCGGGAAGATGACACCCACGGTATCGCCTCCCAGCTTCTTCCTCACATCCTCCGCTATATCATCCACGGTGCAGTAGTTGCCCTGTGACCTTGCCACCACCGACTCCGTGATCGAAATGACATCCCTGTCCCGCATCTCAAATCCCTCGGACTCGGCTGCTGCCAGCACTGACTCCGTGACTATGGAAGCGAGATCGTCGCCCTGCCGTATTATGGGGCACCTGATCCCTCTCGATACCGTTCCTACTCTTCTCTCTGCCATTATAAGATCCTCCTTAACATTGATTGTTGCTTATGAGCATATAGGCTCCAGCAGATTCATGCCTATATCATACATATCATCGTTCACCTGATCGTACAGCCAGTCTGCCATTGTCACATCGTCGATCTTGCGTGATGCGAAGGATATCTCCTTCAATGCCGTATGCACGGTACCTCCCTTACCCACTGCCAGAGGGAGCATCTGCCAGTTGAAGATGTAGAAATGGAAATCAGCTGTTATTTCTCTGAGCTGCTCTGACATGCGCTTCAGCTGCTCATAGAAGACCTGCTGTACATCCGCATCCGTTTTGTACTGCTTGGTCATTATATCATTATAATACGAGCTTAGCAGATAGTCTCTGGTGCTGCTGGCATAGAGATACTTGAACCTTTCTCCGTATTCACTGTAGAGTGCCTCGTACCAGTCCACCGTGGGATTGTCCGTATGAAGTGCGTCCACGAAGCGGCTGTCAGCCTTCCATATCTCCTTTGCCGTCCTCTTCCAGTCCTTGAAGAGCAGCAGACCGCTGTCGGAGAGCAGTGTGATGTCACTGCAGTTCGGATAATAATCATCCGCTATCTCCGGAGCCAGCGCCGGCACTGCAAAGGCCCCTGCCGAGTTGCCCGCCACAAGTATCCTGTCCGGGTTCGGGAAGAGTCTCTTGGCCACCTCCATAGTCAGCCTGAAGTTGTTGTGTCCGTTAAAATACAGTATCTTATCTTCACCGTTCTCATCCTTGTATGAGAACTCACTGTTGCCTATGTGAAAATCCCCGGTGGCATAGGTCACTACCACAAAATGCCATTTGGAAAAGGGATTGGCGCTGTTTTTCGTATTGGTTATTCCTATATTGATGTTCATCAGCTGCGTGAAAGGACGCAGATTGTTCCAGTAGAAGTTCGGGAGCCCTGCGGCCACCTTGCCTCCGGTCACGGGTCTCGCGGCGGTGTATTCGTTCCATGCCACGCCGCCTCCCGATATTATGATGCACAGGTTATTCTCGGTACCTCTGCTGATATAGGTATGATAGCTGCTGCCGTCACCGGATCTTCCCTCCGGCAGAGGCACTCTGTACCACTGCAGCTCCTCGGGCTCTCCTTTGAGGTCATCTACCTCCAGCCTGTTCTTCACCGTCATACCTATGCGGTTCTCTATGCCGTCTCCCATCCTGGATACGAGCTTTATTCCCTGTTTTCTGGGTTCTATCTTCATCTAAACACTGAATCTCCTTCCGAGGGCAGTCTTCAGGTCCCTTGATCTGAACACGATGACTGCCGCCATGAGTATCAGATGACAGGCTATTATGATAACAGCCGGTATAGGCACCGGATTGAGACCTGAACGTATGGGCAAAAGCTGCAGCAGAGCCGCGGCCGTATTCACCACGATGTAGGTGACGAATTCGCTGGGACGAAGCTTCCTGATGCGTGCGATCACAAGAGTGATCACTCCCAGCCCCAGCAATGTGAAGGGAGTCACCCACGCCAGCGACCACCCATGCATATGTGTCATATAGTCCACATATATGTTCACTGCCATCGCCACATAAGCCTCCACCGTGATCAGCTTCAGCAGATTGCCCCTCACATACATGGCAGCAAGCACATCTATCCATCCGACCAGTATCCCCAGCATCACGAGCCCCACCCACGGGTGGTCCCTGCCGAGTATCCATCCGACGGCAGCAAAGGAGATCTCAAGTACGAGAAAAAGGAAGGTCACGATCTTGATAAAGGTAAAGGAGCTGACCTTGAAGTCTATTACTGGAAAAGCAGAAAAGGACGCCGTTCCAAAGGTCACAGCATCATCCGGCACGCC
>DNLO01000008.1:0-362 GCA_003488445.1 Lachnospiraceae bacterium
TTTCCCATATATCGTAGAACCTCTCCTGCAGCTCTTCACTCTCGAAGAGCCCTTTCTCTCCCTCTCCGTCGTCGAAGGAGAAGCCATACGTCTTGTGCAGGTCCAGTATCATGTTAAGCCCGTTCCTGCCGCACCAGTCCACAGCCCTGTCTATATAGGCCAGCCCTTCCTCTCCCGTGGCCTCATAGTCCACAGGCACTCTCACATGGTCGAGTCCCCAGGAGCCGATCTTCCTGATATCCTCTTCCGTGATGAAGCCTTCATATCTCTCTTTTGTATGGTCGCACTGCGAGAGCCATCCTCCCAGATTGACTCCGTGCTGATATCCTTCCCACTTTTTCATAGGAACAAACACCTCCTGT
>DNLO01000008.1:452-3882 GCA_003488445.1 Lachnospiraceae bacterium
AAAAAAATGCTTGACAATGAATATTGATGGTACTATACTCCTAACATCCACTTAAACATATAATTCCTATATATTTAATAGGTTTACCGTGGATGGATGGTCCGGGACCATTCTGAAGAAAGTATTAAGGAGGATTCAGATCATGAAAAAGTTGACAGCATTACTACTTACAGGTGTTCTCGCCGTATCGGTCCTTTCGGGCTGCGGCGCATCAGGCAAGAGTGCATCGGGCAAAGGCGGTAAGATCACCGTCGCAGCCAGCGCCACACCCCATGCGGAGATACTGGAGCAGGCGAAGCCTCTCCTCGCAGAGCAGGGATACGAGCTGGAGGTCACGATCTTCGATGACTATGTACAGCCCAACAACGTGGTAGAGAGCGAAGAGTTCGATGCCAACTACTTCCAGCACATCCCCTACCTCAACGAGTTCAACGAGGAGCAGGGCACACATCTCGTGAACGCAGGCGGCATCCACTACGAGCCCTTCGGTATCTATCCCGGAACCAAGTCCGACCTGTCTCAGCTGGCAGACGGTGACGAGATAGCGGTACCCAACGACACCACAAACGAGGCCAGAGCTCTGCTTCTGCTCGAGGCCAACGGTGTACTGAAGCTCAAGGACGGTGCAGGTCTCACCGCTACAGTGAACGACATCGAGTCTTACAGCAAGCAGATCAAGATCGTGGAGCTCCAGGCAGAGAGCGTCAAGGAAGCCATCCCTGATGCAGCCTTCGTCGTCCTGAACGGCAACTACGCTCTGGAGGCAGGTCTCTCCGTAGGCAAGGATTCTCTCGCATACGAGGCTCAGGATTCCGAGGCGGCTGCCACCTACGTGAACGTCATCGCGGTCAAGGAAGGCCATGAGAACGACGACAAGATCAAGGCACTCGTGGACGTGCTCAAGTCAGATGCTATCGTAAAGTACATCAACGACACCTACGACGGAGCTGTGGTCCCTTACAAGAACTGAGCAAAGACCGTATCCATCATAGGATCCAAGAGCCCGGAGCGCCTGCTTCGGGCTTTTATACATCAGATATTTGTGCTATCATTGCGAGATGATAGTTCAGCGGAGCGAAAATACTTCTCTCAGGGAGGTGAACATGGGAGAACCCATTATAAAGCTTGAAAACGTGAGCAAGACCTTCTCCTCCGGACACGGAGACGTGGAGGCCGTGCGCAACATCGATCTCTCAATAGAAAAGGGAGATATCTTCGGTATCATAGGTCTGTCGGGTGCAGGCAAATCCACTCTCGTGAGATGCCTTAACCTGCTGGAGAGACCTACCGAGGGCAGGGTCTATATCGACGGCAAGGATATGATGAGCCTTTCCAACAGGGAGCTCGCTATCAAGAGGCGTGATATAGGTATGATATTCCAGCACTTCAACCTGCTGATGCAGCGGAATGTCCTGGACAATGTGGCCTTCCCCCTGGAGATAGCCGGGCACAAGAGATCCGAAGCCCGCAAAATGGCTGAAAAGTATCTCCACACCGTGGGACTTTCGGAAAAGGCGAATGCCTATCCCGCACAGCTCTCGGGCGGGCAGAAGCAGAGAGTCGCCATCGCCAGAGTCCTGGCATCGGATCCGAAGATCCTGCTGTGCGATGAAGCCACCTCCGCTCTCGACCCCCAGACCACCAAGTCCATACTTGAGCTGATAAAAAACATCAATCACGACCTGGGCATAACAGTCGTGATCATTACCCACGAGATGAGCGTTGTTCAGGAGATCTGCAATAAGGTCGCAGTCCTGGATCACGGCAGCAAGGTCGAGGAGGGTACGGTCGAGGAGCTCTTCCGCTCTCCGAAGACAGAGGAAGCAAAGAAGCTGGTCTTCTCCGAGACAGCCCACATCAGGCGTATGCATTCGGACAGACAGATAAGGGTCATCTTCGACGGCAAGAGTGCCTTCGAGCCCATACTCGGCAATATCACTCTGGAGCTCAAGACTCCCCTGAACATCCTCTATGCCAATACACAGACAATAAACGGCAACGCTCAGGGAGAGATGATACTGCAGCTGCCCCCCAACAAAGAGGTGGCCGACAAGATGGTGGAATACTTCAAGGAAAAGAACCTTGGTGCAGAGGAGGTAAACTATGTGGACTGAACAGGAACTGTTGATGCTGCTCCAGGGCTTGTGGGAGACCGTGATCATAGTCTTCGTCTCCACTTTCTTCGGCTATATACTGGGGCTCCCTCTGGGAGTGCTGCTGGCCGTCACCGACACTGACGGCATCAAGCCCCATCCCATGCTCTACAAGGTGCTGGATGTCATCACGAATATCCTGAGAAGCGTACCTTTCATCATTCTTCTGGTGGTGCTGATCCCCTTTACCAGAGCCATCGTAGGCAAGAGCTACGGTACTGCAGCTACGATAGTGCCGCTGGTGATAGCCGCTGCACCCTTCATAGGACGGATGGTGGAGTCTTCCATAAAGGAAGTGGATCACGGAGTGATAGAGGCAGCCCAGTCTATGGGAGCAGGGACCTTTAAGATAATCTGGAACGTACTCCTCGCCGAGGCCCGCACCTCTCTTCTGGTGGGCGTCACCATAGCCTTCGGCACCATCCTGGGCTATTCAGCCATGGCCGGCGCAGTAGGCGGAGGCGGTCTCGGAAGCATAGCCATCAGATACGGTTACAACAGATGGCAGCCGCATATCCTGTGGCCCTCCGTCATCATACTTGTGCTGCTGGTACAGTTCTTCCAGATACTGGGCATGAAGATCTCCAAGGATCTGGACCGCAGACGCAGCTGATGTCTTTCCCGGGTCTGATACCCATATCCTTCATCCTCGATGCCCTGACAGGGGATCCGGAATGGCTCCCACATCCCGTCAGGCTGATGGGAAAGCTTATAAATCTACTCGACAGACTCTTATATCGCGATACAGACGAAAACAGGGAGCAGTTCCTTAAGGGACTGCTCCTTACTGCAGTAACCGTGCTGCTTACAGCCGTTTCAGGCATTCTGATCCTGTATCTGTGTTTTCGTGTCCATCGCTATCTCGGATACACAGCCTCAATAATTATGTCAACCTACTGTATAGCCGCCAGAGACCTCCGCAGAGCAGCCATGGAGGTTTACGGCAGGCTCGAAGAAGGAGACCTTGACGGAGCAAGGAGATCACTCGCTATGATAGTGGGCAGAGACACCGGAAATTTATCCGAGCAGGCTGTTATAAAAGCTGTAATAGAGACCGTTTCGGAGAATCTGTCAGACGGAGTCATAGCGCCTGTTTTCTACATTTTGCTGTTCGGTCCGGTGGGGGGTCTGGTGTATAAATCCGTCAATACAATGGATTCGATGATAGGGTATAAGAACGAGAGATATTTATATTTTGGCAGGTCGGCCGCTCATTTGGATGACATTTGTAATTATATCCCCTCCCGAATAAGCGCTCTCCTTGTTATTATTGCATC
>DNLO01000020.1 GCA_003488445.1 Lachnospiraceae bacterium
CTACGCTTTACCGCAGCTGCCCACGACCTCCATCTTCTGCATCACATACGCCTTCACCTTTTCCATAGCAGGCGCACAGTACTTCTTCGGATCGAAGTCATCCGGGTGCGCCGCGATATGCTCCTTCACTCCCTCGGTGAAAGCTATACGAAGATCCGTAGCATAGTTGACCTTGCATATGCCCCTGCTCACACAGTCACGCACCTGGTCATCAGGCACCCCCGACGTACCATGCATCACGAGCGGGATGTCTACCACATTACGTATAGCAGACAGCACCTCCACATTCACCTTCGGCGTGCCCTTGTATACCCCGTGCGAGGTACCTATGCCCACCGCCAGAGTATCCACCTTCGTGCGCTCCACGAACTCCTTTGCCTCATCAGGATCGGTGTAGGGATTCACATCCCCCGTATTGTCCAGATCATCTTCCTTGCCGCCTACACGTCCCAGCTCACCCTCTACAGGTACGCCTCCCGCATGGCACACATCCGTCACCGACTTTGTCAGCGCCACATTCTCCTCGAAGACCTTCTTGGATCCGTCTATCATTATCGACGTGTATCCGACACGGTAGGCCTCGCAGGCCAGCTCGAAGCTGTTGCCATGGTCCAGATGCATGACCACGGGTATCTTCGTTCTCTCGGCAGCTGCCCTTACATTGGCCAGATAGTAATCCAGTCCGGCATACTTTATCGTTCCCGGCGTAGTCTGCATGATCACAGGAGAGCCGGTCTCCTCGGCAGCGGCCAGCACCGCCATGACCATCTCCATATTCTCGACGTTAAAGGCTCCTACTGCGTATCCCTGCTTCCTTGCTGTCTCCAGCATTTCTTTAGATGTTACCAGCGACATTCCTTTACCCTCCTGTGTCACACTTTATGATCTTGTCATTCCATCAGTATACCCTATCCGAGCTTCTCCTGTCTCGTACCATACAGATACTCGTCTATGGTATTGCCTACTCTGTCGAAGACGAGAGCCTCAGGCTCATTAGCCAGCAGCCCTTCTCTCACCTTAGTATACTGTATCGGCATGAACTGTGAAAGCAGATTCAGCGGCACACCGTTTCTGAAGTTTGCGAACAGTGTGTCTATCGCCTTCTGCACCTCATCATCGGGCAGATAATACCTGCAGCGGTCCGAGAAAGAGAACTTGCGCTTCAGGTCTATCTCAGCCTGGGTACCGTGGTAGTGATTCTTATAGTACTTCGGCTCAGCCTTCATGGCAGCATCCAGCTTCTCCATGAAGCCGCTCTGCTTGTCAGGCTCCGATGCATACAGTTCCTTCTCCGCATAGGCCAGGGCGAAGAGTCCCTCCCTCAGCGCAAAGGTGAGTCCCGGTCCGACCTTCAGTATGCCTACTCCGTCCTCTACCAGCTCCCTCAGCTTTATCTTCGTCTGATAGTCTGTGGAATGCCCCTCAAATACCAGAGCGGGATATTCCTTTATAGAAGCCATCAGCTCCACTGCCTTCTCTCTCACATACTCGGTGCATCCGGCATCCTTTTCCTCCACTCCGGGCTGCACCACTACACCTATCACATAGTCCCACGCTTCCTTCACACCCCTGGCGGCGAATGCCTCCTCGAAGGCCTTTACCGTCGCCTTGAAGTCGCTCACCTTCGTGACCTGCACTCCGCTGTCCACGGCATCCTGTGATCCTCCGGGTATCGGCACTTCACTTCCCACGATATAGACAGGATGCTTTGCATCGGGATCCTTTGCCTTCAGCTCCTTGTATGCCTCCTCTGCCACCGAGGCAAGCTCCGCTCCGCGGCGCGATATGATCTCGTCCGACAGTCTCGTATCCGGATCATCACTTGCCACCTTCATACTGGTATCGATGTGTATCTTGGTGAAGCCTGCCAACACATACTGCCTTATGAGCTCGCGGGACTCCTCCATCGCCTTGTCTTCATCATAATGTGCGAAGGTGAGCGGGCCAAGATGATCTCCTCCGAGTATCACCCTCTCCATAGGAAGACCTGTCTTCCCGGAAAGCTTCTTTATCATATCCATGAAATCCGCCGGCTTCATACCCGTATATCCGCCGTACTGATCCACCTGATTTGCGGTAGCCTCTATGAGCAGCACAGTGTTCGTCTTCACGGCATGCCTCATGCACGCCTCCAGCACCAGAGGATTACCGGTGCAGGCAGAATATATGCCTACAGCCTCCCCCTGCTTCTGAAGCCTTACCATCTCCTTCATATAATCCTTCATCTTCTATGTCCTTTCTGAACCTTCTTTATCGTCCTGTCCTTTATTCCTCACTGTTGATCAGTATCTTACCCTTCACGGTCCCCGGTGTCTTGAACCACTCGAATGCCTCGGCTATGTTCGAGAGGGGTACCTTCTTATATATGAAGGAATCGTCAAACTTGAGCATGCCGTTGCCGAAGTAATACGCTGTCAGTTCCCATTCCTTTCCGGGGAAAGGAGCAGAGTAGCTCATCCACGATCCGGTCAGGGTGAACTCCTTACGGTTCATGCACTCCCATTCGTCCACTGTAAAGGACAGCTCCTTGGTAGGTGTGCCTATGAAGCATACCCCGGCTTTGTTCGCAGCCAGCTTGAATGCCATCTTCATCGTGATGGTATTGCCGGCTGTCTCATATACATAATCATAGCCGCGGCCGCCGGTGAGCTCCATCGCTTTGTCCATGAAGCCCTCCTGCAGGGTGTTGATCCCCTCATCAGCTCCGAGCCTCCTGCCGAGCTCCAGTCTCTCATCCACTATGTCAAAGACCACTACCTTCTTCGCGCCGAATATACGTGCCCACTGGGCTGTCATCATGCCTACGGTACCGCCGCCGAGTATGGCCACGTTTCCTCCTCCCTTGTAGTCCAGCCTCTGCAGCCCGTGGAGAGCTACCGTCGCCGGCTCGAAGAAAGCACCCTTCTCGAAGCTCACGTTATCATCGAACTTCACTGCGTTCTTTTCCGGTACGCTCACATACTCCGCGAAGCTTCCGAACTCTCTGGAGCCTATGAAGCTGTAATGCTTGCAAAGAGAATAGTCTCCCTTCTGGCAGTCGGGACACTTCATGCAGGGTACCAGAGGCATCCCGGCTACTCTGTCACCCGGCTTCAGTGTGGTGACTCCCTCTCCTATCTCATCCACTACGCCCGAGAACTCGTGTCCGAGCACATTGGGATAGTAGTGGCAGGCATCTCCGTTCACTCTGGGCACATCCGATCCGCAGATTCCCGTGTACTTTACCTTGATCACTACTTTGCCCGGCTCTGCCTTGGGCTTTTCGATATCCTCATACCTTATATCATTCTTTGCATGTACTACTCCTGCTTTCATTTTTTCCTCCTTAT
>DNLO01000192.1:0-1366 GCA_003488445.1 Lachnospiraceae bacterium
GAATTTCATCTGCCTCTGTCCGATGAAAAAAGGATGGAGCAGGGCGCCAGGTGCATGGACTGCGGGGTGCCCTTCTGCCAGTCTGCCATGAAGCTCAAGGGGATGGTCACCGGATGCCCGCTCCACAACCTGATCCCTGAGTGGAACGATGCGCTGTATCACGGACATACAGAGCACGCCATGGCAAGGCTGATAAAGACCTCAAATTTCCCTGAGTTCACGGGGAGAGTATGTCCGGCTCTTTGTGAGAAGGCGTGCATAAACGGAGAGTACGGAGATGCCGTGACAGTGCATGACAACGAACTCTACATCATAGAGAAGGCCTTCGAGAACGGATATATAAAGCCCAGAAAGCCTGAAATAAGGAGCGGCAAGAGGGTGGCTGTCATCGGCTCGGGACCTGCGGGACTTGCGTCAGCGGACGAGCTGAACCGCAGAGGTCACAGCGTGACCGTTTATGAGAGGGATGACAGGGCCGGAGGGCTCCTGATGTACGGCATACCGAATATGAAGCTGGACAAGAGCGTGGTAGAGCGCAGGATAAGGCTGATGGAAGCAGAGGGAGTCGTCTTCGTCACGGATACGAACGTGGGAGTGGACATCACGGCGGAGGAGATACTGAGAGAATACGACGCGGTGATACTGGCCTGCGGTGCGAAGCAGGCGAGGAGCCTGAAGGGGGCCGACAGAGAAAAGATCCACGGAATATACAATGCGGTGGACTTCCTGAAGAGTACGACGAGATCGCTGCTGGACAGAAGCTGCGGAGCAGAAGGCACGATACAGGGGCCGGCAAAGATCACGACAGAGGAATTCCTGAAGGGGGATGACTACATATCCGCAAAGGGAAAGCATGTAGTGGTAGTAGGCGGAGGAGATACGGGAAACGACTGCATAGGCACCGTGATACGCCACGGCTGCAAGTCGGTGACGGCACTGGAGATGATGCCGGCCCCTCCGGAAAAGAGGAGCGAGTCCAATCCATGGCCGGAGTGGCCGAAGGTGCTGAAGACAGACTACGGCCATGAAGAGGCAACGGAGGTCTTCGGACATGATCCGAGGATATATGAGACCACAGTCAGCGACTATATCACGGATAAGAAGGGGAACCTGAAAAAGATAGTGATATCCAAGGTTGCTTTCAAGAACGGGAAGATGGAGCTTGCAGAGGGCTCGGAGCGGGAGATACCCTGTGATCTGCTCCTGATAGCGGCTGGATTCACCGGATGCGAAAGCTATACAGCGGATGCCTTCGGGGTGAAGCTGACGGAAAGGAACGTGGTGCAGACCGGTGAGGAAGGATACCTGACATCGAAGGATAAGGTGTTTGCGGCAGGCGATATGAGGAGAGGCCAGTCGCTTGTGG
>DNLO01000192.1:1511-3376 GCA_003488445.1 Lachnospiraceae bacterium
CTAAGACAGACGGATGAACAAAGGATCAGTAATACGGAGGAAATATCATGTGCTCGATAATGACACTCACAGATAAAAGCATGAAACCGGAGGAGTTCAAAGAGGGCTTCGAGGCCACAGTATCCAGAGGACCGGATGACAGCAGGATAGAGGAGACGGTCTCGGGATATATGTGCTTCCACAGGCTGGCTATCATGGGCCTGACTCCGGAAGGGATGCAGCCCTTTTCCATGGGTAAGGACAAGGTCATATGCAACGGAGAGATATACGGGTTCAGGAAGATAAGAGAGGAACTGAAAGGTAAGGGATACAGCTTCGTGAGTGACTCGGACTGTGAGATCCTGCTGCCGCTCTACCATGAGTACGGCACCGGGATGTTCCCGATGCTGGGATCGGAATTCGCGCTGGTGATCTATGACCACAAGAAGGACAGCTATATCGCAGCAAGAGATCCGATAGGCATCAGGCCGCTCTACTACGGGTTCCTGAAGGAGTCCGGTGCCATAGCCTTTGCCTCCGAGCCCAAGAACCTCATTTCGCTTTGCGACAAAGTGATGCCTTTCCCTCCGGGACACTACTATGAGGACGGGGATTTCTTCAGATATGAGAACCTCACGGATGTGAAGGAATATATACATGAGGATGTAGATACGGTATGCGCCGGTATCAGAGAGAGACTGATAAAGGCAGTAGAGGACAGACTGGATGCCGATGCGCCTCTTGGCTTCCTGCTCTCGGGCGGTCTTGATTCTTCGCTGGTATGTGCCATATCGGCAAAGATCCTGGGGAAAAGGATCAGGACCTTTGCCATAGGAATGGATGCGGATCCGATAGACCTGGGATATGCAAAACAGGCGGCGGACTATATCGGAGCAGACCACACTCCCTTCTACATGACAAAGGATGAGGTGATAGCCACTCTGCCGGAGCTGATACGACTTCTCGGCACCTGGGACATCACCACGATACGAGCCTCAATGGGGATGTATCTTTGCTGCAGGGCCATACATGAGAACACGGATGTGAGGGTCCTGCTCACGGGAGAGATATCGGATGAGCTCTTCGGATACAAGTATACGGACTTCGCCCCCGGGCCTGAAGCCTTCCAGGCTGAGTCGAAGAAGAGGATAGATGAGATACATATGTATGATGTACTCCGTGCGGACAGATGCATATCGGTAAACTCGCTGGAGGCAAGAGTGCCCTTCGGGGATACGGACTTCGTGAAATACATCATGAGCATAGATCCTGCGATGAAGATGAACACGTACGGATGCGGCAAGTACCTGCTGCGTCATGCCTTTGAGAAGGACGGGATACTGCCGGACGGCATACTGTGGAGAGACAAGGCGGCATTCTCGGATGCCGTGGGTCATTCGCTGGTGGACGACCTCAAGGAGTATGCAGAGAAAAAGTATACCGATGCCGATGTGGCATCTGCCGGGGAGAGATACCCCTACTGCACTCCATTTACCAAGGAGAGCCTCATGTACAGGGACATATTCGAAGAGTACTATCCGGGAAGCGCCGGAATGATAAAGGACTACTGGATGCCCAACAGGGAGTGGAAGGGGTGCGACGTGAACGACCCTTCGGCAAGAGTGCTCTCAAACTACGGAAGATCCGGAGAGCAGGCGGAAAAGACAGTGAATATCGCCGGATAGTGAGACCGGTGGGATACGCTGCACCGGGAACGGCTGAGAGAATGGGGATAAGAAAGGAGAACGGATAATGGCCAAGTATATATTCGTCACGGGAGGTGTGGTCTCGGGACTCGGAAAAGGGATCACGGCAGCTTCACTGGGAAGGCTTCTCAGGCAGAGGGGGCTGAAGGTGGCATCGCAGAAGCTGGATCCCTACATCAA
>DNLO01000192.1:3453-4910 GCA_003488445.1 Lachnospiraceae bacterium
TGAGCCCCTACCAGCACGGAGAGGTATTCGTGACGGACGACGGAGCAGAGACGGATCTGGATCTGGGTCATTACGAGAGGTTCATAGACGAGAACCTGAACAAATACTCCAACCTGACCAGCGGAAGGGTCTACTGGAATGTGCTGAACAAGGAAAGAAGGGGAGAGTATCTGGGATCCACGGTGCAGGTGATCCCGCATATCACCAACGAGATAAAGAGCTTCATCCACCGGCTGGGTGATGAGACCGATGCGGATATAGTGATCACGGAGATCGGGGGCACCATAGGAGATATAGAGTCGCAGCCCTTTATAGAGGCAGCCAGACAGATATCGATAGAAGCAGGCAGGGGCAACTGCCTGTTCATTCATGTTACCCTCGTTCCCTATCTGCACTGCTCGGATGAGCACAAATCCAAGCCTACCCAGCACTCTGTCAGAGAGCTGCAGGGGATGGGGATACATCCGGATGTCATAGTGCTCAGGTGCAATGAGCATCTGGAGAAATCCATACTGCAGAAGGTATCCATGTTCTGTAACATAGGCGAGGATTGTGTTATAGAAAATGTCACTCTTCCCAACCTGTACGAGGCACCTCTTATGCTGGAAAAGGCAGGGTTCTCGGATGTGGTGCTCAGGGGACTGGAGATGGAAGCACCGAAGCCGGACCTTAAGGAATGGGAGAAGCTGGTAGAGCGGATCCACAGCGCCGAGGGGGAAGTGACCATAGGACTCGTGGGAAAATACGTGCAGCTGCACGATGCGTATCTCTCCGTGGCAGAGGCACTGCATCATGCCGGATATGAGCTGTACAGAAACGTGGTCATCAAATGGATAGATTCGGAGAAGCTGAATGAGGAGAATATAGGCGAGGAGATGTCGGGGGTGTCGGGCATCATAGTGCCGGGAGGCTTCGGAGACAGGGGGATCGCCGGCATGATCCTTTCCGCGAAATATGCCAGAGAGCACGGGATACCGTATCTTGGCATATGTCTCGGGATGCAGATAGCCGTGATAGAGTATGCAAGAGATGTGGCGGGAATAGACGGTGCGGATTCGGGAGAGTTCGATGAGACCTGTGTGCACAAGGTGATAGATTTCATGCCGGGGCAGTCCGACGATATAGACAAGGGAGGCACACTGAGGCTGGGGAGCTATCCCTGTGAGATCACACCGGACACAATGATGGCCCGCTGTTATATGAAAGACAGGATAGACGAGCGCCACAGACACAGATACGAGTTTAACAACGACTATAAGGAGAAGCTGACAGAAAGCGGCCTCGTGATATCCGGGCTCTCTCCGGATCACAGACTGGTAGAGGCTGTGGAGATAAAGGATCATCCTTTCTTTGTCGGTGTGCAGTTCCATCCTGAGTTCAAGTCCAGGCCCAACAGACCGCATCCGCTCTTCAGAGGATTCGTGGAGGCGGTAATTCAGTGCAAAACATGACCAAAT
>DNLO01000023.1 GCA_003488445.1 Lachnospiraceae bacterium
AACGAGAACCGTCCCCACTGACTCGTAGGGTGTCCAGGGCGTGGATAAGGGATGATGTGAGGGCGGGACGGCTGTTTGCGGTGCCGGTTTCCAGATCAAGGGAAGTCATTTCGATGTCCGGCGCGAGATCCTCTGCTGTCTGGTGGACATTGATACCGATGCCGACAACCAGGGCACGGAACATCCCGCTCTCCATTTCCATATCTGTCTGAGTCAGGATGCCGCAGAGCTTCTTTCCGTTCACGAAAAGCCCGTTACCGCTGACCTTTGGCGAGACATTTGTGATGTCCTTTATTACATCGCAGACAGAGCGGGCAACACAGCGGGTGATGGAGTGCCAGTCTGTGACCAGAGCGGACTCTCCCGCTGAGATGTCGGGACGTATGAGATAGGAGAGGTATATCCCGAGACCATCCGGCGAAGCAAAGCGCTTTCCTGTACGTCCTCTTCCGGCGGTCTGAGCCTCGGCGATCACCACCTGTCCGTCAGGTGCATCCTCCTGGGCCATCTCCATAAGATAGCTGTTGGTGGAGGAGGTTGATGTAAGGCATATCACCCGGTCCATGCGCTCAGGGGTGAGACCGGATAGAAGAGTGCCGTTATTTAGGGCATCAGGTAATACGGAGAGCCTGTACCCACGGTTCGTGACGGAGTCTATCGAGTAGCCTTCATCTCTGAGACCGCGGACAGCGGTGCTCACAGCTGCACGGCTTATCCCCATACTCCTGCTTGCTTCCTCTCCCGATATGAAATTACCTCCTGCCCGCATCAGGAGAGCAAGGAACTGTTCTCTGGTGGAATAAGACATAGGATACGTAAGAATATGGCTTATGTCGTGCCTCGTAAGTCCTCATGATCGAAGTGCAGCAGGTTTGCCTTCAAAAGGACGCCGCGCAGCATGGTGCCGAAGAATCCGGCCAGGATGATCTTCAGGACAGCCGTGGGAATGAAGGGGATCACGCAGGCAGTCAATGCCGCTGCGAGAGAGCTCTTGGCAGCGAATATGAACCAGACGGTGCCGACAGCATAGTTTGCCACGGCTCCCAGCACAAGCCACAGCCAGAGCAGCGGGCTTTTCACTGATTTCTTAGCGCCCAGACCTGCGAGAAACGCCATCAGCGGGAAGGAGATGATGAAGCCTCCCGTCACTCCGAGGACTATGCCCAGTCCTCCTGAAAAATTCGCGAAGACCGGAACACCTACTGCGCCCAGAAGGACGTAGACCGCAGTGGCAAGTGTACCACGCCTGCAGCCCAGAACAAGCCCGGCCAAAGGGACGGCGAAGGTCTGGAGTGTCAGGGGTACGCCTCCGGGAAGAGGTATGCTGATCTGCGCCAGTACGGCTATCAAAGCCGTAAACAAGGCGATGTGACATATATCCTGAACGTAAAGTGTAGATCTGTTTGTTTTCATAATGTGCCTCCTGTGATCGATTGCATTAAGAAGTAGTGTAAGAGCCCGAAGGAAGATTGTCAACCTGAATTTATAAATGGTTTACAATCCGAATAAAATGATCATCGATAGATGCGGGATGCTTGACACGGAATGGTTTAAGGGGTACTCTTTTTGAACGGAGGTTAGAACAATCTAACAGACGTGAGATATATAGAATGATAGTTCGTCAAATAAAATCTCAATCAAAGAACGGAAGGAGAAATGTATCATGAAACTGAAAGGGGTAGGGTTATTTGCACTTGGAACTCTGTTCGGACTCGAAGGGATCAAGCTGCTTTCATCAAAGGATGCAAAAAAGGTGTATGCTCACTGTACTGCCGGAGTACTTAGGGCGAAGGACTGCGTGCTCGGCCAGGCCACCACTCTTCAGGAGAACTGCACAGATATCTATGAAGAAGCCAAGGTGATCAATGAAGAAAGAGCTCAGAAGGAAGCAGAAGCCGAAGAATGAGATTTACGATCAGGCATGAGATAAAGAACAGGATCCGCGTTCATCTTCCCATGGATCATCTGAGCTTCAGAGAGGCAGATACTCTGGAGTATTATCTCAGATCTTTTGAAGAGGTGACTGAGGTCCGTGTATATGAACGGACAGCGGATGCTGCGGTACGCTTTACAGGTGAGCGGTCCGGGATCATCGCTATATTCAGGGAGTTTTCTTTTGACGACATACAGGTGCCGGAGCGGGTGTTTGAGAGCTCAGGCAGGGAGATGGCCTCAAGGTACTACGATAAGATAGCGACGACCGTGATCATTCACTATGCAAAACGTCTCATCCTGCCGTTTTATATCAGAAGGGTGCTGGATACGGTAAAACTGGTCAGGTACATCTGGCGCGGTCTCAGGACTATAAGGAACAGGCAGCTTCAGGTGGAACTGCTGGATGCCATGGCTGTGACAGCGGCAGTGCTCACAGAAGACTACGACACGGCTTCGAATGTGATGTTCCTGCTGAGGATCGGCGACACTCTGGAGGAGTGGACGCATAAGCGCTCTGTAGATGATCTCGCCAGAAGAATGTCATTGAACATCGACAAAGTATGGCTGCTTACGGATGACGGCGAGATCCAGACTGATTCATCACTGATCGGATGCGGCGACAAGGTAGTCGTTAGAATGGGAAACATGATACCCTTCGATGGGGAGGTGGTCTCGGGGGAGGCCATGATAAACCAGGCATCCATGACGGGGGAATCCGAGGCTGTCCGTAAAGTGAACGGCATGAGTGTATTTGCGGGAACCGTAGTAGAGGAAGGAGAACTGACTGTCAGGGTGACTCAGACAGGAGGGAACGGACGCTTTGACAGGATAGTAAAGATGATCGAAGAGTCCGAAAGACTGAAGTCTTCCCTTGAGAGCAAGGCGGAGAGGCTGGCAGACAGCCTCGTGCCTTATACTCTTCTTGCTGCAGGTCTGACATGGGCCGTAAGCCGGAGCATACCCAAGGCTGTAGCTGTACTTATGGTCGATTATTCATGTGCCTTAAAGATGGCCATGCCCATATCGGTGCTCTCTGCGATAAAGGAAGCAGCCGAATACGACATAACCGTAAAGGGCGGGAGATTCCTTGAGGCTGTGGCCGATGCGGATACGATAGTCTTCGACAAGACCGGGACGATCACGAAGGCAAAACCGACTGTGGTTAGGCTGGTATCGTTCTGCGATGAGACGGAGGACGAGCTTTTGAGGCAGGCGGCCTGTCTGGAGGAGCACTTCCCTCATTCTGTCGCCAGGGCGGTCGTAGAGTGCGCGGCCGATAAAGGTCTGCTGCATGATGAGCTTCATACGAATGTGGAATATATCGTAGCACATGGCATCGCATCGGAGATCGGCGATGAAAGAGCGGTCATTGGCAGCTATCATTTCGTATTTGAGGATGAGGGAGTGAAGATACCGGACGAGAGAAAAGAGATGTTTGACTCGTTGCCGGATGAGTACTCTCATCTCTATTTTGCAAAGGACGGGAAGCTGTCGGCGTGTATTCTGATAGAGGATCCGATGAGAAAAGAAACGCTCGGGGTCGTAAACAGGCTGAGGGAACGCGGGTTCAGACATATCGTCATGATGACGGGTGACAGTGAGAAAACAGCAGCCAGGATCGCTGCAGAGGCGGGGATCACAGAATACTATGCAGAGGTACTTCCCGAGGACAAGGCAAAGTATGTGGAGAAGGCTAAGCTGGAAGGACATCGTGTGATCATGGTGGGTGACGGCATCAATGATTCACCGGCACTGTCTGCGTCTGATGCCGGCATAGCCATAAGCGACGGAGCAGAAATAGCCAGGCAGATAGCGGATATCACCATAAGCTCCGACAGCCTGGAAAGTATAGTGATATTAAAGGACATCAGTACACGACTGATGAAACGGATAAGGTTCAATTACCGGACCATCGTAGGCTTCAATACGGCACTTATAGGACTTGGTATAGCGGGTATCATACCCCCGGCAACATCGGCCATGCTGCACAACGGGTCTACAGTCGCACTGGGACTGAACAGCATGACAGATCTTCTGCCCGACAGAGTGTCCCAAACCCATAACAAAGAATAGACATGAAGCTGAGTAACAAATGAGGACTTAAGTCAGGTAAGTCATACACAAGAGTTAGTCACAACTAACAACAATCAAGATCAGGAGGGGAAGACAATGGAGTTGAAATTCGGAGATGTACAGGAGACGGCACTGATCCCGCTGGCGATAAAGGCAAGCGAGACGGCAAGGCCAAATGCAAGGATCAAGGATCACAAGGCGAAGGAGATCATAGATGCTCTGGGAGTAGATGTGAGTAAATTCGATCCGTTCATGTCTCACGAAGGCGTGGTGGCGAGGACCATAATGTTCCGCGATGAGCTTAAGCGTCTTATCAAAAAGTACCCGGAGGCCCTGTGCATCAATCTCGGATGCGGGTTTGATGACAAGTTCTCTCAGGTAGACAACGGGAAGATAACATGGTTTGATGTGGATCTTCCGGACCAGATCGAAGTAAGGCGCAAGGTGTATCAGGACAGAGATCGCTGCACCATGCTTGACGGAAGCGCACTTGACGGTGAATGGACAAAGAAGCTTCCCAAAAGCGATATGACCATAATCGTCATGGAGGGCGTGCTGGAATACTTCTCAAGGTCGCAGGTCAAGACCTGCCTTAACATGCTCTGTGACAGCTTCCCTACAGGATATCTGCTGGCTGAGCTGCATTCTCCGTTCCTTGAGAAGCACGGGAGTCATCATGATGCAGTGAAGAATACAAATGCCACATTCGGATGGGGTACGAAGTCCGGAAGAGAGTATCTGGAATTGGAGCCCCGTCTGTCGTTTGTGTCCGAGAGGAGCTACAACGAGGAAATGAAGAAGTACTCCATACGTGGAAAGCTCTTTGCTATCATAGGGAAGAATCTCAACAACAGACTCGCTGTATTCAGATGGAAATAGGTATTCATTGATCGTACTCCTTGAGATCGACCGGACAGTCGGAAGTTGAACCGACTGTCCGGTCTTTTTGTGTCAAAAAACAGAAAAATCGACTGCGAGTCGAAAAAAACCGTTGACATCCGGAAAAATACGTCGTATCATAAAACCGACCGATAGTCGAGAAAGGGGAAGATGCATGAAAAAAGGAGAGAAGAGAAAGACTGAGCTGCTTGGCATCGCATACAGGATGTTCCTGTCGAAGGGATACGAGAATACCAGTGTGGATGAGATCATAGACGAGGCGGGAATAGCAAAAGGCACGTTTTACTATTACTTTAAGACCAAGGAGCAGATGCTGGAGGAAGTGATAGATATGATGCTTGAAGCCGAGGAGGAGAAGGCCAGGGGTATCATACAGTCCGATATCCCGGTGGCAGAGAAGGTGGTCGGTGTCATAGCTTCGTTCCGTCCGGAGGAAAGCGAAGAGCCTATAAAGGAGGCTCTCCACGAGACACAGAATATCATCATGCATGAGAAGATCAATCAGAAGCTGATGGACCGTATAGTCCCGCTGCTGACGGAGGTGGCAGGGCAGGGCGTCAGAGAAGGGCTGTTCAGGTGCGGTGAGCTTCCGGAGAGGGTGAAGGAGATAGTGATACTGTCGAATGAGCTGTTCGACGGACCGCATCATACAAGGGTGGAGGCTGATGTCTTCATAGATACGGTCGAGAGGATCCTTTATGCAAAGCCCGGGTCCATGAGTTTCGTAAGACAGCTGCTCGGTGAATAAGGAGGATATGATAATGGAACATTATACATACAGGCCGGTAAGATTCTATCTGACCGTATTTGCATTTACCTGGGGATTCTGGATCGTCTCCCTGTTGTTTAAGGATACTCCGCTCATGTTCGTCTTCATGCTCCTGGGGCTTATGGCTCCGGCTGTGACTGCGATCGTAACGATCCTTGCCTCAAAGAACAGGATGCTGAAGGAAGACCTGAAACGGAAGCTTGTGGGCTGCTACAGGATCAGACCCGGATATATCGCTGTGGCGGTTGCGATATTCGGTGTGGTGGTGGCCATATCCATCGGTATATCCGTGCTTTTCGGAGGAGATCCCGGACAGTTCTCTTTCACCGAAGATTTCTCGTTTTCCATAGGCGGCACATCAGCGCTGCTCACAATGGTACTGGCTTCATTTATCGAGGAGATGGGATGGCGAGGCTACGGCGAGGACTCCGTGGGACAGTATCACAACTGGTTCTGGGAGTCGATCATTTTCGCTGTTATCTGGGCCTGCTGGCATCTGCCGCTGTTTCTTATACCCGGCACCTATCAGTACACGCTGACCCTTCTGGGCCCTGCTTATATCATCAATTTCCTGGTGAGCACGATACCCATCGACTTCATACAGACATGGCTTTATGTGAAGAACAGGCGCAGTATGCTGGCCACGATCATCTTTCATCTGTTCATCAATATATTCCAGGAAAAGGTGGCAATGACACCGGAGACGAAGATCATTGAGACGGCAGTCTTTTTCGTGGCATCGGCGGTCATAGTCATCGTGAACAGGGATATGTTCTTTGAGAGGGATCACATAGGCAGGCTTCTGGAGATACAGCTGGAAGAGGATGGAAGAGATGAAAAGTAACTTCAGGAAATTCCTGCTGCTTTGGAGCGGCGAGCTCATATCATCTGTCGGCGGCGGTCTGACGAGCTTCGGGCTGGGAGTATACATATTCAACAGGACAGGGAGCGCAGCCGGGATGGCTATGGTGACGCTTTTCGGATTCCTCCCGACCTTCCTGCTGGGGGTGCCGGCGGGAGTCCTGGCAGACAGATATGACAGGCGGCTTCTGATGATGATAGGGGACGGATTCTCCGCACTGGGGGT
>DNLO01000082.1 GCA_003488445.1 Lachnospiraceae bacterium
AGGGATGATAGTGAGTATAATGTGTTTTATGGAAAGGTAAGGGACGGTGCAGCTGATATAATTTTTGCTAGTAGTTATCTCGCTTCTATGTCAGTAACAAAGTGCATATTATATTCTGGCCAGTCACGGGGCCGGAGTGATTCACATCCGTGTTCAGTAACTCCTCTCGGGTACATCCATGTACCCTCGCCCCTGCCATCGAGCACTTTGAACTGACATGACGAAGCTCGATAGTACGTCGCAAAAATTACATCAGCTGCACCGAACTTTCGGAGATATCAGCTGCACTAGTGGAAGATATGAAGGAGAAACAGATGGACGGATCGGTAGAGATAAATGTATCCAGTGTGTTCGAGAAGGACGGGAAGAAGCTGGCCTATGTGTCGTTCAAGGACGGAGACAGGACGGCTGAGGGGACCATACCGGACTGTGTGCTGACGAAGAACAACGGGTTCACGAAAGAGGAAGCCGGTCAGCTGGAAGCGTATATGAAGCAGGAGCTGGGGACCCTGAAGGATATGGCCTCCGGTGTCAATGTGATGAAGGCATTCATGAAATGAGCACGATCAGGCCGGAAACGATAGACATATGGAAGGATGAGGAGTACAGCTACCCTCATGCCTTCGGCTTCAGACCGGGAATGCATGCCTACCTGCATCCTGAGGATGAGGGGGGATCGAGGCCGGTTATGATAGTTGTACCGGGCGGAGCGTACAAGAATGTGTGCCCTTCGGAGAGCTGGTCCGTAGGCCATAAATTCCATGATGCGGGATATAACGTCTTCATTCTTTCCTATACAACGAACTATTTTCTTAAAGCTCCGCTGATGGATCTGCCGAGGCGTGAGCTCGCCAGGGCGGTAAGGCTGATCCGGAGCAGAGCGGATGAGCTGCACTGTGATCCCGGGAGGATAGCTCTCTGCGGCTTTTCGGCCGGAGGGCATCTCGTGGGGAGTCTCCTGGTGCATCATAAGGATACCCGTGATCCGGATGAGGAGCTGGACCGCATATCGGCAAGGCCTGATGCAGTGATCCTTTCCTATCCCGTGATCTGTTCCGGGAGCCTGGGACACAGGGAATCGATACAGGCACTCCTGGGCAGGGACATATACGACAGGGATGACGAGGAGAGCAGGAGACTGCTGGAATACAATTCGCTGGAGAAATGGGTGGAGGCGGATACGGCTCCCGTGTTCCTGTGGCATACGGTGACGGACGAGCTGGTTCCTGTGGAAAACAGCATCATCTTTGAAGCGGCGCTCAGGGAAAAAGGAGTGCCCCATGCCATGCATCTGTATTCCGAGGGACAGCACGGACTGTCCAGTGCCGATGAGGAATGGATCTTAAGGAGATCGGATGATCTGTGGTGTACGGACCAGACGGGAAGACTGCTGGATGCGGTGAGAAGGGGAGAGATAAGTGTCACGGAGGAGGAATTCAGAGAGGCCGAGGAGAACTATCTTGATTATGTAAACCGCGGTCCGATGCCCCGTAAGGGGAGTGAAGAGGTGAGCAACTGGTGTGCCGAAGCTATTGCTTTTCTACACCATATATGGGAAGCAAACGACACAATAAATGCAAAGTAACCACTAATCGATCAAAAAAGAAAGGTTGACATAACTAAAATGCCCAAGAGTGCGAATCAAAAACTGAAGCTGCCGTACCTGATGAAGATCATGCTGGAGAAGACGGATGAGGAACATGGACTGACCATGTCGGAGATCCTGGAGGAGCTCGCAGCATACGGGGTGGAGGCAGAACGAAAAAGCATATACACAGACTTTGACGACATGAGTCAGCTGGGTGTAGAGGTGATAGCCGACAAGAGAGGAAGAAGCTGCAGGTATCACGTGGCGGGCCGGCAGTTCGAGCTGGCTGAGCTTAAGCTCCTGATAGATGCCATACAGTCCTCCAGGTTCATAACCGAGAAGAAGTCAAAGCAGCTGATCAACAAGATCAAGGCTCTTGCAAGCGAGAACGACGCCAGGGCCCTGCAGAGGCAGGTGTATGTCCACGGCAGGATAAAGTCCATGAACGAGAGCATTTATTATAATGTGGATGATATCAACAATGCGATAAACAACAACCGTAAGATCAGCTTCAGATATTACAGCTGGGATACGGAGAAGAAGCTGGTGCCGAGGCGGGACGGGGAAAGATATGTCGCAAGTCCCTGGGCACTGACCTGGGATGATGAGAACTACTATATGGTGGCCTATGATGATGCCGGCGGGATGATAAAGCATTACCGTGTGGACAAGATGATGCAGATAGAGGTCCTGGACGAGGGAAGAGAGGGCAGGAATCTCTTCAGGGACTTCGATGTGGCCGCATATTCCAGGAGGAACTTCGGGATGTACAGCGGAGAGCTGAAGAATGTCACCATCGAGTTTCCGGATGAGATGGTGGGAGTCTTCATAGACCGCTTCGGAAAGGACATTACAGTGAGGAAGGCCGGAAAGGGCCGGAGCAGGACAAGAGTGGAAGTGGCGGTCAGCGAGCAGTTCTTCGGCTGGATCATGGGACTGGGCACCGGAGTGGTGGTCACATCTCCGCAGTCCGTGGTCAGTGAGATAGGCAAGGCTGCGAAGGCATTCGCAAAGAATTACCGATGATCTGATGCCATGAAGGTGCTGAGGAATATCCTTATCGTAATACTTGCTCTGGTCATCCTGCTCTGCCTGCTGGTGGGGATAGGCACCGTGAGGCCGGATCTCTTCGAGAGATTCACCGGAAAGGGAGAAGAGCCGGCAGAGAGCGCCGAAGCGGTGTCGGAGGACAGCCTGTCCGAGACGGAGGAGCCGTCGGAAGAGGTATCCGAAGACAAGGCCGCGGTATCCGTGGATGAAGCAGAAGCGATAATAGATGCCTATTTCGCCGAGGAGGAGGGTGATATACCCCAGTCCGGACTGAAGGGCGGTATCGACCTGTCCTATGAGATGCCGAAGGAAGCTCAGAATGTACCCGATGCCCTGAAGGAGCTGTGCGGGATGGAGGAGCCGAAGGGGACCTGCAGAAAGCTCACCCCCGATGAGGCGGACCGTGTGGAGGAGGAGCTGTCCGAAGGGGAGACGGGTGATGATCTTTCCTTCGATGAGGAATACTATCCCTATTACCATATGCTCGATATGAAGGGACAGCATCTGTACAGACAGATATATGCGAATGCCATGGAGATGAACGATACCTTCAGGGCAGTGGAGAAGGATATCCCCTGGTCCGGCTTCAGGAATGTGTTCGAGGCGGTGTTCGGTGATCACCCGGAGCTCTTCTGGCTGGATACAAGGTACTCTGCGGGATACAGGGACAACGGGGAGTGCCTCGCGGTGAAGCTCTACTTCAACAGGACGGCAGCAGACAGGGACGGGGCAGCCGGGAAGTTCAACGAGGGCGCGGATGATATAGGGACCAGGGCAGAGGGCGATGCCTATGATCAGGAAAAGATCGTGCATGATGCCATAGCGGATGCGGTGGCTTACAGCCTCTCGGCCGAGATGAACCAGAGTGCCTACAGTGCGCTGGTGAACAGGTCCACTGTATGTGCCGGATATGCCAGAGCCTTTCAGTATGTGATGCAGAATCTGGGGATTCCCTGCTACTACTGCAGGGGAGTGGCAGGAGAGCCACATGCCTGGAACATAATAAAGCTGTATGACGGTTATTACAATGTGGATGTGACCTGGGACGACTCGGAGTCGGGAGAGAGATATGCCTACTTCAATCTGTCGGATGCCGAGATAGGAAAGGATCACAGGAGAGCGGGACTCTCTGTATATCTGCCCGCCTGCGGGGGCGGCAACTACAGCCATCTGGAGGACGTCCAGGTGTCGGACAACGAGGCAGACGGAGGAGAGGGTACGGAGGCTTCGCGGCCGGAGGGTACCTACTGCCGCAGCCTGGAGGAATACTATGATCTTTGCAAGAAGGAGATCAAGGAGACGGGCAGGGGAATATATTCTTTTGATATTTACACCACCGACCGGGAGGTCTATGATAAGTGCGTGGATGCCTACACCAAAAGGAAGGTGGAGGATGCCTATATGGAAGAGTGTCTCAAAGAAACAGAGAACGCCAGGGGACTAATAGTGGAGCTTGACGGCAAAGAGCTGGACGGGGTATACAGGATGACCCAGAAGGTACAGTGCTGGTAGCGTAAAAGGATATGGAGAAGAGAAGGATACACATCAGATCGATAAGGAATATGGTGCTGATGATGGCGGCCGTCATCTGGCTGAACGGATGCACCTATCAGCCTCCCTATAAGAGAGGATATAACGAGGGATATGCGGCAGGGTATTCCGACGGGAGCAGCGGAGCTCCCGAGGCAGTGAAGGCCGATACAACTGAGACGACAGTGTCCTCAGACGAAAAGAAGGAAGAAGGGGACAAGGAAAGCCGGGATAAAGAAAAGGCCGGGAAAGAGACCGTAAAGGAGGAGACTGCCGGAAGCAAAGAGACGGAAAAGAGCAAAGATGACAAGCCGGCAGAGCAGGCAGGAGACACAGCTTCAGAAGCAGCCGGCGGAGCAGTGGCGGAGAGCGATGGCACAGAGACTGCAGGAGCGGACGGAGCAGCGGAAAGCAGTGAGGCTTCGGAAGGTGCCGCACCCGCATCGGGAGGGGCCACGAAGGACTGGGGCGGAAGGATCATCAGAGCCGAGGCAGTCAATGAGGCAATGTATTCCAACCCGGAGGTCATAGAGGGACTGAGGGAGATATATGACGACAGACAGATATTCGGAGAGTTCGTGGGAGACTCGGGTACGAACCAGCTGCATAAGGTGGGAGGACCTCATTTCTCCAGCCTGACATTCGAAGAGCTGGTGGTATTCGACGAGACCAAGAGTGTGGAGGATATAATAAACGAGGGCTTCTATACAAAGTGCAGCTGTATGGACTGAATAAAAAGAACATATCGGTAAAAGGAAAGAAGGCGGCAACCCTGGTGATGATCACGGTTGCCTTGCTTTTGTCTGCCGCAGGCTGCGGAAGAGCAGAGCAGGATGCGGCGG
Source organism: Lachnospiraceae bacterium (assembly GCA_003488445.1). GTDB lineage: Bacteria > Bacillota > Clostridia > Lachnospirales > Lachnospiraceae > NK4A144. The sequence continues at coordinate 5,011 of DNLO01000082.1, forward strand.
GTGCGGAGACCGTATCGGAGGATGAAGGAGCTGCGATGGCGGAAGGTGTATCGGTGAGTGAAGACGCTCAGGCGATGGTCGCCATGGAGGAGATCACTGCCGGAGAAGCAAGGGTGGAAGCGGATACGGTGGCGGAGCAAGGAACCGGTCCCGGAGATGAAGATCCGGGAGAAGGTGTATCTGAGGATACGTTATCGGAAGATGCGACGGCCCGTGATGGAGACAGACCGGATGCGGTCTCGGATGATGCTCTAACGGAGGAGACGGTCCCGGGGGATGCTGCGGACGGAGAAGCGGATGCTTCGGTTGGGAAAGAGGATGCCGCCGGGGGAGTCTTTACGAGTGAGCCGATACCTGATGAGGTGTTCGCCAGGATGATGGGAGTATCTTATCCGGCGGGCTGCAGTGTGGCCAGAGAGGACCTGAGGTATCTCAGATTATCGTACCATGACTTTGCCGGCGGAGTGCAGGTCGGGGAGATGGTTTGCAGTAAGAAGATAGCGGATGACCTGGTGGAGATATTCAGGGAACTCTACAGGCAGGGGTATCAGATAGAAAAGATGAGGCTTATTGATGATTACGGCGGGGATGATGACCTGTCCTGTGCGGACAACAACACTTCCTGCTTTAACTACAGGACGGTGGCGGGGTCTTCGAGTCTGTCAAAGCATGCGCTGGGGCTGGCTGTCGACATCAATCCTTTCTACAATCCTTACGTGACGTATCCTGACGGCGTGGAGAGGATCTCTCCTCCGGGATCGGAGCCTTATGCGGACCGTTCGGCGGATTTCCCGCACAAGATAGGTCCGGGGGATGCGGTGTATGAGCTCTTCAGGGCGCACGGGTTCAAGTGGGGAGGGAGCTGGAAGACGCTGAAGGATTATCAGCATTTCCAGAAGACGTAATCAGTAAATCCTGCAAAGGCCGTCGAAACAACTATATCAGCTTGCAAAGCAGAAAAGTGTTTCTCGAACCGGCAGCGATCTACTTGCAAGGCAGAAAAGTGTTTCTCGGACCGGCAGCGATCTACTAAGCTCGGCGCTCCCAGGCCCTGCTTTCTCTGAACATAGCGAGTATCTCTCCGTCGAGCTTGCCCTCGTCGCGCATGCTCTCGAGGATGGAGAAGGCTTTCTCGGGGGGCATGGGTGGCTTGTAGGGTCTGTCCTCGGCGGTGAGGGCGTCATAGATGTCTATGATCGTGAGGAGACGGCTCTCAAAGGGCAGCTCGTCATCTGACAGTCTGTTGGGATAACCTGTTCCGTTGATGAACTCGTG
>DNLO01000232.1:0-2548 GCA_003488445.1 Lachnospiraceae bacterium
TGGGATGAGACACGCCGTCTCGTGAACCCTCACAATGTGTACGTAGATCTCTCTCAGAAGCTCTACGACATGAAGCTGCAGCTCCTCGACGAGATGAGCATGAAGTAGAAAAGGAGATATACATGTACGAGAAAGTCAACACAGATCTGAACTTTGTAGACCGCGAGAAGGAGATCGAAAAGTTCTGGAAGGACGAGGACATCTTCCGCAAGTCCATGGAAAACCGAAAAGAAGGCGAGACGTATACCTTCTATGACGGACCGCCCACTGCGAACGGCATGCCTCATATCGGCCACGTCCTCACCCGCGTCATCAAAGACATGATCCCAAGATACAGGACCATGAAGGGCTACTATGTGCCGAGAAAAGCCGGCTGGGATACCCACGGACTGCCTGTGGAGCTCGAGGTGGAGAAGAAGCTCGGACTCGACGGCAAGGATCAGATAGAAGAATACGGACTCGAGCCCTTTATACAGGAGTGCAAGGAGTCGGTATGGAAATATAAAGGGATGTGGGAGAAGTTCTCCGGACAGGTAGGCTTCTGGGCCGATATGGACGAGCCCTATGTCACCTACCATGATGACTTCATAGAGTCCGAATGGTGGGCCCTCAAGCAGATCTATGACAAGGGGCTTCTGTACAAGGGCTTCAAGATCGTTCCCTACTGCCCGCGATGCGGCACCCCTCTCTCGTCCCATGAGGTAGCCCAGGGTTACAAGGCGGTAAAGGAACGCTCTGCCATAGCCAGATTTGCGGTGAAGGGAGAGGAGGGCAAATATATACTTGCCTGGACCACGACCCCCTGGACACTGCCCAGCAACGTGGCACTCTGCGTGAACCCCGACGAGGATTACTGCGAAGTGAAGACGGCCGACGGCTATACATATATCATGGCAAAGGCACTGCTGGAGAAGGTGCTGGGCGGAGAGGACGCGCCCACTGCACCCTACGAGATCCTGAAGACCTGCAAGGGAACGGATCTGTGCGGCTTGGAATATGTGCCGCTCTTTGAGTGTGCTGCGAAGGAAGCTGAGAAACAGCACAAGAAAGCACACTACGTGGTGGCCGACGGATATGTCACCATGGAAGACGGTACGGGCGTTGTACATATCGCACCTGCTTTCGGTGAGGACGATGCGAGAGTGGGGCGTGAGAACGACCTGCCTCTGGTACAGTTCGTGGACGAAAAGGGCAACATGACGGAAGAGACACCCGTAGCGGGACTCTTCGTAAAAGATGCAGATCCCGAGATACTGAAGGATCTGGACAAGAGAGGCCTGCTGTTCTCGGCACCCAAGTTCGAGCATGACTATCCTTTCTGCTGGAGATGCGACACGCCTCTTATCTACTATGCAAGAGAATCCTGGTTCATAAAGGTCACTGCGGTAAAGGACCAGATGATAGAGAATAACGAGAAGATCAACTGGATACCTGCCAATATCGGGACGGGACGTTTCGGCGAATGGCTGAGAAATATCCAGGACTGGGCCGTATCCAGGAACAGATACTGGGGCACGCCTCTGAACATCTGGGAATGCCCCGACTGCGGAGAGAGACAGAGCGTGGGCAGCAGGGAGGAGCTTTTCAGGCTGACGGGCATGGAAGAGGCGAAGACCGTAGAGCTCCACAGACCTTTCATCGATCAGTTCACCATCAAGTGCAAGTGCGGCGGCACGATGAAGAGAGTGCCGGAGGTCATAGACTGTTGGTTTGACTCGGGAGCCATGCCCTTCGCACAGCATCACTATCCCTTCGAGAACAAGGAGCTTTTCGAGCAGCAGTATCCTGCGGCATTCATATCCGAGGCAGTGGATCAGACCAGAGGATGGTTCTACTCCCTTCATGCCGAGTCCACTCTGCTCTTCGGCAAGCCTGCGTATGAGAATGTCATAGTGCTGGGACTCGTGCTGGACGAGGACGGCAACAAAATGAGCAAGTCCAAGGGCAATGCAGTGGATCCCTTCGAGGCACTGGACACCTTCGGGGCAGACGCTATCAGATGGTATTTCTACATCAATTCCGCGCCCTGGCTTCCGAACAGATTCCATGACAAGGCAGTACAGGAGTGCCAGAGGAAATTCATGGGAACGCTCTGGAACACTTATGCTTTCTTCGTACTCTATGCCAACATAGATGATTTCGATGCAACAAAATATAAACTGGAGAAGGATAAGCTCGCCGTTATGGACAAGTGGATACTCTCCAAGCTGAACAGCTGTGTGAAGCAGACGGATGCATGCCTCGGAGGCTATAAGATAACGGAAGCCGCGAAGTGTCTGCAGGAATTCGTGGACGACATGAGCAACTGGTATGTGCGCAGGAGCCGTGAGAGGTTCTGGGCACCGGGGATGGAGCAGGACAAGATCAATGCGTACATGACCCTCTATACCTGCCTTGTCACGATCTCAAAGGCAGCGGCACCGATGATACCCTTCATGACAGAGCAGATCTACAGGAATCTGGTACTCTCCATCGACCCCGCCCAGCCGGAATCCATACACCTGACTGACTATCCCGTATGCGATGAGAGCATGGTGGATGAGAAGCT
>DNLO01000232.1:2670-3690 GCA_003488445.1 Lachnospiraceae bacterium
ATCAAGAACCGCCAGCCCATAGCCACCATGTATGTAAAGGCAGAGGAAAAGCTGTCGGACTTCTATACGGATATCGTGGCAGATGAGCTCAACGTTAAGAAGGTGGAGTTCTCCGATGATGTGAGAGGCTACACGACCTATACCTTCAAGCCTCAGCTGCGTACGGTGGGGCCGAAGTACGGAAAGCAGCTCCAGGGTATAAGGGATTATCTGGCAGGTGTGGACGGCAACGAGGCTATGGATAAGCTGAACGCCGGTGAAGATCTGAAGTTCGATGTGAACGGGACAGAGGTCGTGCTCGGAAAGGATGATCTTCTCATAGAAATGACGTCAAAGGAAGGGTTTGTCGAGCAGGGAGACAACAGGATAACGGTCGTGCTCGACACCAACCTGACACCGGAGCTCATCGAAGAGGGCTTCGTAAGGGAGCTCATCTCAAAGATACAGACCATGAGAAAGGAAGCCGGCTTCGAGGTCATGGATATGATCACGGTCTATGAGAAGGACAACGACAGGCTTGCTGAGTATCTCGGTAAGAACCGTGAGTTCGTGCTGAAGGAGGTCATGGCTTCCGATATAGTGACGGGCTCTGCGGACGGATATACAAAGGAGTGGGACATCAACGGAGAGCATGTCACGCTCGGCGTAAAAAAGCAGTGATATCAGGACACAGATAATTCAGACAAACGAAAGGGGAACACATGATAACTACCAGTAGCAGCTTTGATAAGGAATCCTTCAAAAAAGACGTCAAGGAGCAGGTCAAGGTCCTGTACAGGAAGACTCTGCAGGAGGCAACGCCCCAGCAGATATACCAGGCCGTATGCTATGCGGTAAAGGACACCATCATAGACAACTGGATGAAGACCCAGAAGGCTATGGAGGTTCAGGATCCCAAGACCGTCTACTATATGTCCATGGAATTCCTGATGGGAAGAGCACTGGGAAACAATCTGATCAATCTCTGTGAGTATCAGGGAGTAAAAAAGGCTCTGAAGGAGCTGGATGTGGATCTCAATG
>DNLO01000136.1 GCA_003488445.1 Lachnospiraceae bacterium
TGCTCTCGACCATTACGTCCCAGCAGAGCTTCTTTAAGGTTTCCCTGTCGGCTGTCTCTTCCTCGACACTTCTTTGTCTGTCAGCGTTTATGATGTTTCTTATCTGCTCCTGCAGCGCGGCGATATCTGCCATAGTCTGTCTCCCTTTCACCTGTCCTAATAAAGGTCACATGTTACTTACTTCCGTACCTCACATTACCGGCGGCTTCCCTTTTTTTATCATGGGGTTATCCCTCTCCAGGGCACCCAGACTGTCCTTTGTTGTCTCCTTTTCCATCTGCCTTTTGGCACTGCGGGACCTTGAGGGCGCGCTCCTGTCCGCTGTATGCTGCCCTATTCCCTCTTCCTGCATAAGCTCATCGAGTGTCACTTTCCGTACACTGAAAAGCTGCCTGTCAAGCCTCTGCTTAAGGTCTGTCTCCTTTGAAAAATCAGCCATTTTAAATAAATTCTCGATCTGTTCCATGCTGTTTGCCATATCGATACTCCTTGTCTGCCTTACATTACCGGCTTGTCAGTGCGCTGCTTTGCGGCTTCGGCTGCCGTCCTGTGGCGGTCCTTCTTTCCTGATCTTTCGGCATTTTTATATTCCTCCCTGAAAAGCTCGGAGTAGTTCCTCACCTTGATCCTGTCTTTTTTCATAGCCTGCTTCACAGGGTCGGATAACCGGCTGGTCAGCTCGGGGTCAGTCTTGATGAAGACATCCATGATGCCCTTGGCTCCCATGATACGAGCATAGCCTGCCGTCTGCGACTTGGCGGATGTGTCGGATACTCCTTCCTTTTTGATGTAGTCATAGAGGGCTTTGACGCATTTTTCCCTTTTCTCTCCGGCCACCCTGATCTGATCGTTGAGGGCTTTCTTCTCTTCGGATGTCAGCCTCCTGCCTTCATACCCGTCCGCCATCTCTATGAGCTTATCCCTCTCCTTTGCGAAGCTGTCCAGGGCCTCCTTTGCATCGTTGTATTCCGAAGAATTCCAGTTGAGGAGTCTGTAGTTCTTTTTCGTATCGAACATCTCCTTCATCGTATCAAAGTCTTCCGGTCTTTCCAAAAGTCCCAGGAGTTTGTCTCCATAACGCTTTTCACCGATGCTTCTCGATTCGGTGCTTATGATCTGGCGTATGCTTTCATCCCGAAGCCTCGGTCTGTGATCAGCCTTCACCCTGTCACCCTTTCTGCTTATCCTGTAATCATTCATCCTTGCGCATGATGTGTTCTTTACGGCATCCTTCATGAGGTCTGCCGTGCTCTTCCAGGAAGAAACAGGGTCTTTCTCCGTTTTTGCGGCAGTATCTATCGCATTTTTGACCCCTTTGGCAAGCTCCATCGAGAACTCCCTGCCGAGTCCGTATCTCTTCTCAATGATGACAGCCATCTGTGCCACGCTTTCATTCTTCTTTTTTCCGTTTGCGGCCACAAGCTTTTTCAGTGTATCCTTCGATGCTCCGGACTGCTCTTCAAAGAAGTCATCAAGCTGCTGTCTTCCGTGAGAGATATTCTCGGCGCGCTCCCTTAGGATCGTCTCCTTTTCGATATATCTCGAAGCCATCGGCCGGTTGGTGAATTTAAGCGTATCGAGCAGTTTATTCCTTACTTCGTTACCCTTTGCATACCAGCTCTGGTCCAAAGCCTCATTCTCCATGAAGCTCTTTATCCTTAAGGATGTCCGTAAGGAATAGGCTGTGGCAGCCACATGACTGGAGTAGCCGCTCCTCAGAGCTGCCATACCGGACAGAGTATCCAATGAGCCTGCGATCCCTTTGATCCGGGCATCATCCCTGTAGAGATCCGATGATGCAGCCGCCTGATTCAGATCGTTCTTCAGAGAAGCCAGGGATCTCATATAGCCGTCATCTATGGTGAGCCCCGGAAGACGCGCAGACAGTTCCCTAATGGCCCGGATATCCAGTGGATACTTACGCACGTTGCTTGTCCCCGTAGTATCGGATATCCCAAGCTTTGTCATCTCATCCTGTTCTTCCTTGGTGAGTTTGGTATTCATGTATTCCTGCGAGACCACCTTGAGATCTTCCATGACCACACCGTAGCGCTCCACAGCCTCATCCATCATGCTGAGTGCAGGAGTGAGGGCCTCTGACCTTATGATCTCCTTGCTCCATTTGGCATCCGGCCTTCCGGTCGCCTTCATTTCCCTGTAAGCCTGTATCCTCCAGTCTGCGACGATCTCTGCAGCCGCCTGCTTGATATCCTCGATGTCGGCTCTCTTGTTGCCGTTTGCATCCAGCAGGATATGGTCCTGCAGAGCCTCGGTGACCATATCGTATTCCGGTCTCAGTATCCCCAGGTTGGCTGCGGCGTTCAGATCTGCCAAAAGCTCCAGTTTCCCCTTTATATCCGGTATCTCGTCGCATCTTTTCAGGATCATATCCCTGACTGCTTCCGGATACAGTACTGTATCTGATAACTCTTCGCCTGCCTGATAATCAGCCGGTGCGGGCAAAGGCTCATACCCCTCCTCAGATGCAAGCAGGGCATTGTTCTTCTCTATTTTCTTTTTATTTACGGAAAAGAAGTTGCCGTCGGCAGGAAGCTTCAGCTCCTCAGCCGTGAAGTCCCCATACTCCACGGCTGTATTCAGCTCGGCGAGAGCCGTCTGCGCCTGTGATTTGATGCTTTGTGCCCAGCGTACCTTCTCCTCGCGGTCGATATCCGTCCTCGGACTGAAAATATATGCATCTGCCTTTGAGATCAGGTTTCTGTATGCTCCCGGGAGCTGATCCACCGGAAGACCTGCCCTGAATATGAGGACCGAGTCCATCAGCTCGGAAAAAGGCACAGAAGGCGCCCTGTTATTCAGCAGAGCCTCTCTCTCAAATCCGTCTATCTTTATGCCCTCGACTTCTCGCAACCTTTCAATGGGAGACAGCAGCTTCCGGTTGCGATCTGCCGTATCCTCCGCAGTCTTTTGAGCGTTCCTTTTTTCAGTCTCCCTCTCTCTCCTTTTGTTCTCTGCGATCTCCCTCTCATGTGCCAGAGTTTCATCGCTCTTCTTCACTCCCTGCAGGAAAAGATCTGTTATTGCCCCGTGATCGAACCTGCTTCCCATTGTTTTCATCTCATGCATGATCTCCGGCATAGGAGTATGAGGCGGCAGCCCGAAGGTCTGGAGTATCGTGTCAGCGAACATCCTGCAGGTCCTGCCGTTTGCATCGCCGAAGACATGCTCCGAGAGCAGGACGGTATTGGCGAAAGCCGCAAGCTGCAAAGCTCTGGTCTTTCTGAGAGCAGGATCCGGAGTCTCCTTGATGATATTCATGTAGTCGGCGATATCCTTCATGGTCCTGTAGACGGTCGATGGCATGGATATAGCCGATATTCCCTTTATCTCTCCGGCCTCTACGTATTTTGCCCGAAGCTTGCCGCCCTGAGGATCTGCCGGCCTGTTGGCCATGTTCAGATCGGATAAAGCGCTGTAAAGATCGGATGCCGTCACATGATCGATGTTACTAAGCTTCACAGAGTGGCTCCTCGCTATCTCTGCCGCGGCATTCAGCCCGAAGACCCC
>DNLO01000091.1 GCA_003488445.1 Lachnospiraceae bacterium
AAATGCTTCAGCTTCTTCTCGCAGTATGTGGCTGAATTCAAGTCCGTATCGGAGAAGCCCTTCGTGAATCTTGGCATGTCATATATTGGTTTCGCAAAGAAATATCCGCATCTCTTTGAGGTCATCTTCGTACGTGACAACGGCACGGACAGGAACATGTACGATCTCATCAACGGAGGAGACCATGGCTTCGTGACACATGAGTTCAGAAAGCTCGGACATATGTCCCCGGATTCTTTTTCACTGCTTTTCATGAAGGTCTGGATCTTCATACACGGCGCTGCCTGCATGGTGATCAAGGATGATTTTGACATGACGGACTCTGATCTCGTGAGTCTGCTCGAGGACACCATCACGGCATTCTATGAGTAACGGATCTGATCTTTTCAGGAAGATAAACGAAAATTTCGCATCCCTAAGCAAGGGCAGGAAAGCTCTTGCACGATATATCAATAAAGAAACAGACACGGCAGCTTTCATGACGGCAGCAGAGCTTGGGGAAGCCTGCGGTGTCAGCGAATCCACGGTTGTACGCTTCGCCATGTTCCTTGGGTTCGACGGATACCCGGAGTTTCAGAAGGAGCTCGTATCCCTGGTAAGGGGGAGACTCGCTACTGCGGGCAGACTGGAGGATGCCCCCAGGACAAGGAATGCCATCATCAGATCCGTTTTTCAGGCTGATGTTGAGAAGATGAACGAGTCTTTAAGTATCGTGGATGAGGTCTCATTCCATGAGGCATCGGCTCTCATTCACAAAGCAAAGCATGTCTATATCGTGGGACTGAGGAATTCCAGTCCTGTTGCCATGTATCTGGCGTATTATCTCAAGGTCATGAGACCTGATGTAAAGTATATCTCGGGCTCCGATTCCATGGATCTCATGTCAGAGATATACCATATCAATGAGAAGGACTGTCTGATAGGCGTGAGCTTTCCGAGATATTCCGTACATACTTTAAGAGCGATGGAATATGCCAATGAAAGGAATGCGGGGATCATAGCCCTGACTGACAGCCAGGATTCTCCCTGCCGTATGTATTCACATATACTGCTGTGCGCCGCAACGGAAGAGGTGTCCATAGCTCAGAGCATGGCGGCCCCCATGAGCCTCGCCACGGCACTGGTGGCGCAGGTGTTCGCGGAAAACAGAGACCGGGCCATGAGGAATATCACAGGCATCGAGGAAGTCTATGCAGAGTATGACTCTGACGGCCATGATGTGCTCGAGCAGATGAACGCCAAGCAGATCTATAATTATCCGGAGATAAACTTCCATGAGTGAAAGTGCTGTGACACGCCCTCGTGAGGCGCAGTATTCGGATGTCATCGTCGTAGGCGGCGGGGCTGCGGGCATGATGGCGGCCATAGCAGCTTCAGGTCTCGGAGTCAGTGTCTGCGTTTTGGAAAAGAATGAAAAGACCGGCAAGAAGCTCTATATCACCGGAAAGGGCAGATGCAATCTGACCAATTCCTGTCCCCGTGAGGACATAACCTCACATATCCTGTCCAACAGCAGATTCATGTATTCTTCCCTGAACAGCTTCGATAATGAGGATACTATAAGTTTTTTTGAAGGGCTTGGAGTCCCGCTCAAGATAGAAAGAGGCAGCCGTGTATTCCCGGTATCTGATCATTCTTCAGATATAATAAGGGCGCTCGATACAGCAATGAGAGAGAAAAAGGTCAGGGTGCGACTGCATTCTGATGTGAAGGAGCTTATCCTTGAAGATGGCCGCTGCACCGGAGCGAGGCTCATGGACGGCAGAGAGTACAGAGCCGGAGCCGTGATAGTAGCTACAGGGGGAAGGTCGTATCCCGCCACAGGCTCCACAGGTGACGGATATGTCTTCGCAAAGGCGGCAGGCCACGAGGTAACGAACCTGTATCCTGGTCTTGTGCCGTTAAATGCATCCCCGAAGATATGCGGGGCACTGCAGGGACTCTCTCTTCGCAATATCAATGCACTCATCACACGCAGGGATGATAACACCCCGCTGTATTCAGGTTTCGGTGAGCTGCTTTTCACACATTACGGTCTGTCGGGACCTCTGATCCTCACGGCTTCTTCCGAGATAGATCCGGAAAGATTCAATGAAGGCCTTGTATTGCATATCGATCTGAAGCCTGCTCTGGATCACATGGAGCTTGATGCGAGAGTGCTGAGAGACTTTGAGGAGGTGCGCAATAAGGAGTTCCGGAATGCACTGGACAGGCTTTTTCCTTCGAAGCTTATCCCTGTTATAATAGAGCTTGCCGGCATCGATCCGGACAAGAGAGTGAACGAAGTGACCCGGGAGGAGAGAAAGAGGCTCGTAGAGATCACAAAGGACATGCGGATCGATATCAGCTCTCTGCGTGGCTTTGGGGAGGCTGTCATCACCAGGGGCGGGGTTTCCGTAAAGGAGATCGATCCCAAGACAATGGAGTCAAAGATAGTGAAAGGATTGTATTTCGCAGGGGAAGTGCTCGATGTTGATGCACATACGGGAGGATACAATCTGCAGATAGCATGGAGCACGGGGCATGCGGCGGGTTCATCGGCCGCGATAAATGCATTGCGTTCCGATACGGATAAAGACTGACAGGAGGATATAAAATGATAAACGTAGCGATAGACGGACCTGCAGGGGCAGGCAAATCAACCATAGCAAGGAGAGCGGCAGCTGACCTCGGGTATATCTATGTGGATACCGGTGCGATGTTCAGGGCGCTTGGACTATATATGAAAAGAAAGGGTGTCGACCTTGACGATACAGCTGCCATAGCTTCGCATGTGGATGAGGCTGACATAGACATACGGTATGTATCGGGAACACAATGCGTGATACTGAACGGCGAGAACGTAAATGACAGCATCCGTACAGAGGAGATCTCGGATGCGGCTTCCAAGGTCGCCGTTGTAGGCGAGGTAAGGAAGAAGATGCTCATCCTGCAAAGAGGCATTGCCGCAAAGCACGATGTGATAATGGACGGCAGGGATATAGGGTCTGCGGTGCTGCCCGATGCCGACATTAAGATATATCTGACTGCATCTGTGGATGTCAGAGCTGAGAGAAGATACAAGGAGAACATATCCAAGGGAATGGACTCGGATCTGGAGGAGATAAAGAAGGATATCCGAGAAAGAGACGAGAGGGATATGAACCGCAAGGAAGCGCCTCTTGTAAAGGTAGCGGATGCCACTGAGATAGATACCTCTTTCATGACGATAGATGAAGTGGTAGAGAAGATAGAAGGGATGATCCGGGCGATCCGGGCTTGAGCCTAACGTCATGGAAGTGATCACCGCAAAAACAGCAGGCTTCTGCTTCGGCGTCGAAAGAGCGGTGGAGACTGTGTATTCCGCTCTGGAGGAGACCGACGGGATATACACGTACGGTCCCATAATACATAATGAGTCGGTAGTGGATGAGCTCGCCTCAAAGGGAGTTGCGGTGATAGAATCTCCGGAGCAGCTCAGGCAGCTGAAAAGCGGTACAGTCATAATCAGATCCCACGGTGTCACGCGCGAGATCTATGACATCCTTAAAGAGAACAACCTGAAATACATAGATGCCACCTGCCCTTTCGTACTGAAGATACACAGACTGGTGGAGGAAGCGGCAAAGGACGGATACCATATCATCATCGCCGGAGACCCGAGCCATCCCGAGGTGGAGGGGATCCTGAGCTTTGCGGGAGACAGTGTATCGGTCATCAGTTCGAAGCGTGATGCGGACAGATTCACGCCTCCGAAAGACAGGAAACTGTTCATGGTGTCTCAAACAACATTCAACTGCAACTTTTTTAATTATTTTATTGAAATCTTCAATGAAAAACGTTACAATGTCAATGTTGCAAACACAATCTGCAATGCTACGGCTTTGCGCCAAAATGAAACGGCGGAGTTGGCCGGTAGGGTAGACGCTATGATCGTGATAGGCGGAGCGCATAGTTCGAACACCCGAAAGCTATACGACATTGCAAGAAGCAGATGTGACCGCACATTTTTTGTACAGACACTTGACGACCTGGTTAAAGGGAAATTTGATATTCCAGGACGGGCTTCTTGTGTAGGTATCACCGCCGGGGCGTCCACCCCCAAAAAAATTATCGAGGAGGTTCAAAATTATGTCAGAAGATTTTGGCCAGATGCTGGATGAAACATTTAAAACTATACACACAGGAGAGATCGTTGAGGGAACTATCATAGATGTAAAGCCTGATGAGATCATTCTCAACATCGGGTACAAGTCAGAGGGTATCATTACCAAGAACGAGTATTCCAATGACAATTCGATTGATCTTACACAGGCTGTGAGTGTAGGAGACAAGCTTGATGCCAAGGTGCTCAAGCTCAACGACGGAGACGGACAGGTAGTGCTCAGCTACAAGAGGCTTGCTCAGGATCGCGGCAACAAGATGCTCGAGGAGGCTTTCGAGAACGGCACAGTGCTCAAGGGCAAGGTCATCAAGGTGCTCGACGGCGG
>DNLO01000059.1 GCA_003488445.1 Lachnospiraceae bacterium
AGTACGGGATCGTGATGGATTTCGCCAAGCACAAGTCGATCTGCGGAAAGGGCATGATAGAGGGGGAGAAGGTCATGCTCGTAAAGCCCCAGACATATATGAATGCTTCGGGAGAAGCGATAGCGGATGCGATGGGCTTCTACAAGCTGTATCCGAATGATGGGCTGATAGTGATATACGATGATGTGGATCTGCCCGTCGGGAGGATACGTGTCCGGGAGAACGGCTCGGCAGGCGGCCATAACGGGATGAAAGATATAATAGCAAAGCTTGGCACTGAGGACTTCATCAGAGTAAGAGTGGGAGTCGGAGCGAAGCCGGAGCAGTGGGATCTGGCTGACTGGGTGCTGTCCCGCTTCCCGGAAGAAGATGTGCCGATAATGAAGGAAGCGAGGGTAAAGGCAGCGGCAGCTGTGTCAGATATCCTGATAAACGGAGCAGAGCACGCCATGTCGCAGTACAACGGATGATAGAACGGTCTGTAACAGAGCCGATAAAAGAACTCGGCATATACGATGACCTGAAAAGGGCCATGGGACACAAGGGCATCACACACATCACGGGGCTGACTGATTCGGTACGCCCCGTCTTTTCGTATGCCCTGAGCCGGAATGAAGAAAAGAGCCTGAGGCTTTTCATCACCTATGATGAGGTAAGGGCCAGGGAGATCATGGACATCTGCAGCCTCTTCGGAAGAGAGGTGTACTACTTTCCGCCAAGGGACATAGTATTCTATCAGGCCGATCTTTCCGGCAATCTGCTGATACAGCGGAGGATGCAGGTGATCAAAGCGCTGAATGAGTGGGATACTTCTTACGAAAGAAGGTCAGAGGATCTGACAGTCGTGACCACCTTCGATGCGCTGATGGAGAAGATGGTACCCATGAGACTGATCTCAGACAGCATCATCACCTTCAGGGCAGGGGATACTCTGGACCTGGAGAAGACTGCCGGAAGACTCGCGGATCTGGGATACGAGAGGGAGAGCGAGGCCGAGGAGGCCGGGAAGTTCGCGATCCGCGGGGGGATCCTGGACATCTATCCTCTGACGGAGGAGAATCCCGTCCGTATAGAGCTCTGGGGTGACGAGATAGAGAGCATCAGAGAATACGATGCGATGAGCCAGCGGTCTGTGGAACAGCTGAAGGAGGCCGTCATCTATCCAGCCACCGACTTTATCACAGATCAGGACGCGAGGCTCGGGGCAAAGGTAAAGATAGAGGAGGAAGGGAAGAAGCTTTCCGGGAAGCTCAGGAAGGCTATGCGGACCGAAGCTGCGTACAGGCTGCAGACTCATGTTGATGAGATATGCGAAAGCCTTGTCTGGCACACGGCGGTGAATCTCTCTCCCTTCATAGGATATCTGTATGAGCAGACGGATACCCTGCTGGATTACTTCGGCAGGACAGATGCATACATATTCATCGATGAGCCGGCCAGATGCGAGGAGAAGGGCCATCTGGTGGAGAACGAGTGGGCAGAGAGCTGTGTGCACAGGATAGAGGGCGGATACATGATGCCGAAAGAGGCGGAGGTAATCTGTGATACGAAGAGTGTGTTCGGCCGTCTCATGGGAACACGTGCAGTATCCCTGTCCATGATCAACCTGCATCACGAGGACCATTCCTATGAGAAGGAATTCTCCGTCTCGTCAAGAAGCATAGGTTCATACAACAAGAGCTTTGAAGAGCTGGTAAAGGACCTCAAAAGATACAGGAAGAACGGGAGCAGGGTGATCATACTTTCCCCGTCCCATACGCGGGCAAGAAAACTGACGGATGACCTGAACGAGCTGGATATCAATGTATTCTACTCGGAGGAGGGCAGGGAGCTGGAGCCCGGGGAGATAATGGTATCCTACGGGAATCTTTCTCAGGGCTTCGAATTTCCGGATATAGGCTTTGCCGTGATATCGGAGGCGGATATATTCGGAGGGAAGGTCAGGAAGAGACGCAAAAAATACAGCGGATACGAAGGCACAAAGATCGCTTCTCTCACAGACCTGAAGGTGGGAGACTATGTGGTGCATGAGGATCACGGCATAGGCATATACAGAGGGATCACGCATATCGAGATAGGCGGTATCACACGTGCCTATGCGAGGATAGAGTATGGCGGAGGGAGCTTCGTCAACGTGATAGCCTCCAACCTGGACTCGCTGCAGAAATACGCTGACCGTGAGAGCGAGAAGAGGATAAAACTCAACAAGCTGGGCGGAGGCGAGTGGAAAAAGACCAAGACAAGAGTGCGTCATGCGGTGGACGGGATCGCGAAGCAGCTGGCCGAGCTGTATGCAGAAAGATCTGCGGGGAAGGGCTATGTCTACGGCGAGGATACCGTATGGCAGAGGGAGTTCGAGGAGATGTTCCCCTATGAGGAGACGGACGATCAGCTGAAGGCCATAGAAGACGTCAAGGCTGATATGGAGAGCGGAAGGATCATGGATCGTCTCATCTGCGGAGATGTAGGCTTCGGGAAGACCGAGGTCGCCATAAGGGCCGCCTTCAAGGCGGTGCAGGAGGGGAAGCAGGTGGCGGTACTCGTCCCCACTACCATACTGGCGGAGCAGCATATGCAGACCTTCACGCAGCGTATGTCCTCGTACCCCGTGCACATAGAGATGTTGTCAAGATTCCGGACTCCGGCTCAGATCAAAAAGACCATAGCATCGCTGAAGAACGGGTCTCTGGATATCGTCATAGGCACACACAGACTCCTGTCGAAGGACGTGGCCTTCAAGGATCTGGGACTCCTGGTGGTGGATGAGGAGCAGCGCTTCGGGGTCACTCACAAGGAACGGATCAAGGAACTCAGAAAAGACGTGGATGTGATCACTCTCACGGCTACGCCCATACCCAGGACCCTGCATATGAGCCTGTCGGGGATCAGAGATATGTCGCTCCTCACCGAGGCGCCCCAGGACCGTATGCCGATACAGACCTTCGTGATGGAGTATTCCGATGAGATGGTCAGGGAAGCGATAAGCCGCGAACTCGCCAGAGGCGGACAGGTCTACTATGTGTACAACAGAGTGAACGATATTGCGGATGTGACAGCCCGGCTGCAGAGCATGATGCCTGATGCGGTGATAGCCTATGCACACGGACAGATGCAGGAGAGACAGCTGGAGAATATAATGGTGGACTTCATAGCGGGAGATATCGATGTACTGGTGTCCACTACGATCATAGAGACGGGACTGGACATACCGAATGTAAATACGATCATAGTCCATGACTCCGAGAGGATGGGACTTTCCCAGCTGTACCAGCTGAGAGGAAGGGTAGGCAGGTCCAGCAGGGTGGCCTATGCGTTCCTGATGTACAGACGCAATCTGATGCTGAAGGAAACCGCAGAGAAGAGGCTGTCGGCCATAAAGGAGTTCACTGATCTCGGCAGCGGATACAGGATAGCCATGAAGGATCTGGAGATAAGAGGAGCCGGAAACGTGCTGGGAGCCGAGCAGTCCGGACATATGGCGGAGGTCGGGTATGATCTCTACTGCAAGATGCTCGACCGGGCAGTGAAGCGGGAGCGGGGCATAGAGGAGCACGGGGACTTTTCCACTTATCTTGATATGGACATAGATGCCCTGATACCCGAGACCTATGTCCGTAACGAGAATATAAAGCTGGATCTGTACAAAAGGATAGCTGCTATCTCCTCCGAGGAGGAGGCATCGGATATGGCAGATGAGCTTACAGACCGGTTCGGAAAGGTGCCGGCGGGCACACGCAATCTCATAGACATCGCACTGCTCAGGAGCAGAGCGCACCGTCTGTTCATAGAGAACATGAAAGTCACCGAAAAAGAGATCTCGATGTACATATACAAGAATGCAACGATAGATCCGACACGCATCGCTCCTCTTTTGGAGAGCTTTGGCGGCAGGATGCGCTTCGTCACCACGGGCAGACCGGCTTTCATATACTCGTTCACGGCCGAAGAACGCGCAGGAGACGGCGACACCATATCCCTGACCTCGGGCGTGCTGGACCGGATGGGGATGCTTATAGAATA
>DNLO01000211.1 GCA_003488445.1 Lachnospiraceae bacterium
AACTCTATGCCGTATGCTTTGGCAAAGCCGTCACCGAAGTTGTGTGACGTGCCGCTCTGAAGAGCCTTGCCGTCATGCATCATGGCTTCTATCGTATATGTCGCCACGGCACCGGCGAACCTTTCCTTCTCTGTCTTCTGTCCCTTTATAGTAGGTATAGCCAGATCCTCTTTGAGAAAATCGGCATATACGTTCAGCATCTGCACTGTCCGCGCCTCGGCTTCCTCGGCGGTCTCATGCACGGTGTGCCCCTCCTGCCACAGGAACTCTCTTGACCTCAGGAAAGGTCTGGTGGTTTTCTCCCAGCGCACGACCGAGCACCACTGATTGAATACCTTGGGCAGATCTCTGTAGGAATGTACGATATTGCTGTACAGATCGCAGAACAGGGTCTCGGATGTGGGTCTCACGCACATGCGCTCCTCCAGCTTTTCCTGTCCGCCCTCGGTGACCCATGCGACTTCGGGCGCAAAGCCCTCCACATGATCCTTCTCTTTCTGCAGCAGGCTTTCGGGAATAAACAGAGGCATATACACATTTTCCACCCCTGTTGCCTTGAATCTCCTGTCCAGCAGGCCCTGTATATTCTCCCACAGAGCATATCCCGCAGGCAGGAAGATCATACATCCCTTCACGCTGGAATAATCCATCAGCTCTGCTTTCTTTACTACGTCGGTATACCACTGTGCGAAGTCCTCGTCCATCGAGGTGATAGACTCGACCATTTTCTTATCGCTCATATCTCATTCTCCTTCATCTGTATATTGCCGGTTCACTTTTTAGGTGCTGCTCCTGCCTTCTCCTGCAGTGTCTCCTTGAACTTCTGGAGCCTGCTCTTCTTGACGGGTTCTGCCCCCTTGCTGATAGAGCCTCTCACTCCTCTGACCTTCGATATGTATATTCCGCTGACAGTGGCCTTGACCTCCTTCTTTACCGGTATCTCGTCGAATACGGCCGCGTCGGCTATGAAGCTCATGACCTGTGGTCCTACCTTCGCCTTGACTACAGGCACCTTGGAACGCCTCATAAGCTTCGGTGTCTGCTGCATCACGGCTTCCGGCAGTCCGGCCTGGTTCAGCCTCATCTTCTTCTTGTCTATGATCAGCATCTGCACCACCTGTGCCGCAGCTTCTATCTGCTCCTGCTGCTCTGCCTGCTTCTTCTGGGCTCTCTTACCCAGAAAATAGAGTGCTACGGCGATGCCGACCATCACCACCAGTATCACTATCGTCACTATCCATCCTGTACTCATATTCCTGCTCCTTTACTTGCTTATGATCAGCGCCGGAGGTCCTTTCTCTCCCCGACCGTAATCTTCATGTGACACTCATTGTCCGCGGCTCTGTAATCTATACCGATCTCCATCCTGTCATTGGCTATATCCGCCCTGTACATATCTACGCTGTAGTCCGTGTGCATCTTCCCGTAGGCCGTCTTCATCTCGATACATGAAGCATGTCCCGTCCGCATCACCATCTCGTACGTCAGCTGTCCCTGCCTTTTGTACAGCAGGCCCGTATCATCAAACTCGATATGGCATTTATCACCGTCGATCTCGAAAAGAAGGTAATGCCTTTGCTTCCTGCTGTAGTATCTGGCCGTCACGGAAGTTACGAGGGCTTCTGTACCGTCGCCTTGTATATCGCCGGTCATGCCGGATGTACATATCTCGAGATCACACAGCCCTGTCACCGGATCAGTACTCCTCTATGGCTATCTGTCTGGCTTCTCCTATGCTGAGCGGGAGGAAGAGGCTGGCTATGCGCCGGAATCTCTCGGGTGCATCGGATACATAGCACCTGTAGGCCTCCTCGTCCACCGATATCTCCTTATCATTCAAAAGCCCCTTCTGAGAGAGCAGCTCCTCCGTGGATCTGGCTGTCTCCAAGGCCGGGTTCACGAGCCTGACGCCCTCTCCCACTGCCCTTTGTATAGTGTCTTCTATCATGGGAAAATGTGTACATCCCATGATAAGGGTATCCATATCGGTGTCCTTGAATCCGGACATATACCGGCGGGCTATCTCCGTAGTCACCGGATCCTCGATGCATCCTTCCTCCACCAGAGATACGAACAGCGGACAGGATCTGCCTGTCAGCTTGATATCAGGTCTGTATTCCTTCAGATATTCCTCGTATATCCCGGATGTGATCGTTGCCTCTGTGCCGATGAGTCCGATATGACCTGTCGAGGTGGTCTGTGCCGCTGCCTTTACCCCCGGCCTTACCACTCCGATGATCGGAAGCTCGAATTCTTTCTCCAGGGTATCCAGTGCCATGGCAGAGGCGGTGTTGCAGGCTACCACGATGGCCTTCACATCCTGCTCCAGCAGGAATCTCACTATCTGTCTCGAAAACCTGGTGACTGTCTCTCTCGACTTTGGCCCGTATGGCGCTCTCGCCATATCTCCGAAATACACATATCTTTCTTTGGGCAGGCGGCGGATCAGCTCCTTCAGTACAGTCAGACCGCCCACTCCGGAATCAAATACACCTATCGGTCTGCTGCTCATTTTATGTTCCTGTAGATAGCTATCGCCTGAGAATCGATATGCAGCTTTATCAGCTCCACTGCCCTGTCGGACCGGCTCTCCCCTATAGCCTTTATTATCTGGTCGTGCTCCCTCACCAGTCTTGTGGGGTCGGACATTTCTTTCATGAATTCATACTTGTATCTGAAGATCTGCTCTTTAAGATTTACAAGCATCTCCTTTACTTTCTCATTGCCGGCGGTATCGATGATGATATTGTGAAACTCCGTATCCGTATCGGCCATATCTCTGAGATTGCCGCCGTCGATCGCCTCCG
This sequence comes from Lachnospiraceae bacterium, assembly GCA_003488445.1. Taxonomy (GTDB): domain Bacteria; phylum Bacillota; class Clostridia; order Lachnospirales; family Lachnospiraceae; genus NK4A144. Next base: position 2,808 of record DNLO01000211.1, read on the forward strand.
CGAATCTTTCATTCGCTTTTTTCAGCTCTTCATACCGGGTCCTTGTGATCCTGGCACAGCACGCATTCATGGTGAACGTTTCCAGCGTCCTCCTCGCCTCCAATACATCTGCCAGCTGCTTTGCCGTGATGCTCGCCACATGAGCACCCCTTCTCGGGAGCATCACCACGAGACCCTCCTTCTCCAAAAGCCGGATACCTTCCCTTATAGGCGTACGGCTGACTCCGAGTCTTTCCGACAGAGCCACCTCCATCAGCCGCTCTCCCGGCTTCAGCTTGCCGTACAGGATCTCCTCCCTCAGCTGTTTGAACACTACATCTCTGAGAGGCAGAAACGCATCTTCTTCATTTTCATAGAATGCCATACAAGCCCTCCTGTGTTTCCGCTGTCTTTTGTCTGTCGGTATCAGGCATTGTGAAAGGCCGTAAGGAATATCCTTTCCTCAGGCACGATCACCTGTCCGTCGAGTCCGGGCACCAGCTCCTTGCTGGCCAGCGCATCAAATGCAGCCGCTGCCTTCTCCTCATCCACGAACAAGCCGTAAACGCTGGGGCCGGAACCGCTCATCAGCGCCCCTGCCGCACCGTTTCTCATCATGGTCTCCTTTACCTTTGCAATGATCGGATACTCCGGTATGGTCGCATACTCCAGCACATTACCGAGAAACTCCGGTACACAGCCGAAATCCTCCATCTCTATGGCTGCTCTCAGCTGATCTATATCCGGGTGTACCACCTCGCCTCTCAGCGCTACCTTGTCATAGTTGGCATAGGCCCACTTCGTCGATACCCTTGTATCGGGAACAGCGACCAGGACCGTCAGCTCATCGAGCGCTCCCAGAGGGATCAGCTTCTCCCCTATGCCTTCGGCATAGGCTGTTCCTCCCATGATACAGAACGGGACATCCGCCCCAAGTGTCTTTCCCCTTGTCATGAGCTCTTCCGCTGACAGCCCGAGGCCGAAGTATTCGTTCACTCCCTTTAGCACAGCTGCCGCATCCGTGCTTCCTCCTGCCAGTCCCGCCGTCATCGGTATATTCTTTTCTATTTCTATGAGAAGTGAATCCGTGATCTCGAATTCATCGAAAAGCAGTCTGGCTGCTTTGTAAGCCAGATTGGTCTCATCCGCAGGTATCAGCGAATCATCGCATGAGATCAGTATCTGTCCGGGCTCTCCGCTCCCGCTGATCTCCGCTTCGGCGTAAAGGTTTATCACGTCACACAGCTCTATCTGCTGCATGACCGTTTTCAGATCGTGATATCCCTCCTCGTTCCTGCCTGTGATATCCAGACCCAGATTGATCTTAGCATAGGCTTTTATGCTGATGGATGGTTCCCGATTGCCCACTGTTTTCTCTCCTTGTTCAAAAATGTGTACAACTCGGTAGAGTATACCATATTTGACGATTGTATACAAATTCGTTCCGATAAAAAACCCCGGCATCCTGTGATGCCGGGGCACATATGTCTGTAATGCTGTCTTACTGGGGAGTCTCTACGCCCATCCAGTCGTTAAACTTCTTTTCGACTGCCTCGTAAGTCCTCTTCGAGATCTCGGGAAGCTGGTCTCCCCAGATCTCCTCAGCCTGCTTGTATCCTTCCTTAAACGCATCCAGCAACTGCTGTGCCTTGGAAGGATCATTTCCGGCAAGAGTCTTGGCGAAATCAAGTATCCTGTCGGATGTCTTCTCTACACCCCAGTACCCGTCTTCGGCTATATCCGCCTGAGCCTGAGCCTTGGTGGCTTCATCTACCGTGAAATCTCCCTTTGCCAGGAATTTCCACATATCATCATCGTTGGAAAGGGAATTCTCGCCTATAATCCCATTGTTTGCTATAGAATCTGCCTTGCCCTGTCCGAGGATGAGCTTTTCTACGATAGATCTGAGATTTGCCGTCTGCTGCTCGGCATCACGCTTCATCTTCTCGATGATCGCCTCACGGTCTACTGTCGGGTTCTTTACTATGCCGGCTCCAGTTACAGTGCTGTCATCTGACTTTTCATAGACGACACCCGACTCCGGTGCCTTCTGAGCTGCTGCGTTCTCCGCTGCGGCATTTTCCGATGCTGTCTTTGTTTTGTCTGTGTAATACTCCGCAGGATTCACACTGCTTCCTACACCGATCCCGTCTACTGCCATCTTCCGTACCTCCTTGTTGATATAGTTTCCGCAAATCCGTTTGTCATTTTCCGTCCATGCAAGACGATCATAGTTAGACTATATCTTTAATATCGGATGAAACCGCACTTTTCTTAAGCGCAAAATATAGCCTCTCCGGTCTGTAACGGCACTATATGCGGCGATCAGAACTTAAATATGGCAGCTGCGAAGGGAGCGAGTCTGAATCCTATCGACTGCTCCTGGCCATCCCAGGGTATCGGTTCGGACTTTATCGTCTGAGCGATCTCGGCACCGTTTCCGCCGTACTTTGCCTCGTCTGAATTCAGCATCAGAGTATACTTGCCTGATCTTGGCACGCCCACACGATAGTCTCCCCGGTCCATTGGAGTGAAGTTGATCACGAACATCAGATTATTCCTGCCGGTGTGATCCTGCCTGTAGAAGGAATATATGCTCTTCTCCGTATCATCGGCATTGATCCATCTGAATCCCTCGAATCCGCCGTCCAGCTCATACATGCAGGGATATTTGTTGTACAGTCTGAGGAGGTCTCCGTACCAGAGCTGCAACCCCTTGTGAAGCGGATCCTCCAGAGAGAACCAGTCGATCTCTCTCGCCTCGCTCCATTCTCTCTCCTGGCCGAACTCCTGCCCCATGAAGAGCAGCTTCTTGCCGGCATGCCCCATCATGAAAGCATATCCTGCCCGAAGATTGGCGAATTTGTCCACGGTATATCCGGGCATCTTGCCCAGCATGGAGCATTTAAGATGCACCACTTCATCATGGGAAAGTACCAGGATATAGTTCTCTGCCGCATTGTAGCTCATGGCAAAGGTCATCTTGTAATGGTTGTCCTTGCGGAAATACGGATCCAGCTTCATATAGTCGCAGAAGTCGTGCATCCATCCCATGTTCCACTTGAAGGAAAAACCGAGTCCGTCATCTTCCACATTCCCCGTGACCTTGGGCCATGCCGTTGACTCCTCGGCTATCATCACAGTCCCGGGGAACATCCCCAGTACACAGGAATTCAGGTGCTTGAAGAACTCTATGGCCTCGAGGTTCTTGTTGCCGCCGTACTTATTGGCTACCCACTGACCGTCCTTCTTGCCGTAGTCCAGATAGAGCATGGAGGCAACCGCATCCACCCTCAATCCGTCTACATGGAATTCTTTCATCCAGAATATCGCATTGTCTATGAGGAAGTTCTTTACCTCACCCCTGCCGTAGTCGAATATCTTTGTACCCCAGTCGGGATGCTCTCCCTTTTTGGGGTCCTCATATTCGTAGCATGGAGCGCCGTCAAAGTTTGCCAGTCCATGGGCATCCCTGGGGAAATGCGCGGGAACCCAGTCGAGGATCACTCCCTTTCCGTTCTCGTGGAGCTTATTTACCAGATATCTGAAGTCATCCGGAT
>DNLO01000204.1:0-18376 GCA_003488445.1 Lachnospiraceae bacterium
GTGATATTCGCTGCGAATACTGTGGAGATCATGGCTGCCGATACGCATACAGCCACTGCCATCCCTGATATGATCTTAAAAATCCGTTTTTTCATAAAATCCCCCTGTAAGTTCGTAAGTCAACATAATAAGATTGACATAATTATTATAGAGTCGTAACGCCTATATTTCAACTACTACATATGGGGGTCTTACCGGATAAACGTGGTAAATAAAGGGTTTGGGGCTATCTCCGGCAGGAAAGTATGATACTGCAGATCCTGTCGACATCCTCCAAAGCCAGGTCTCCGTAGAGCGGAAGAGAGAGCACGCTCTCACTGATCTTCTTCGCCACGGGAGTCTCCGTTGCATCGTACCGGTCTCTGTAGCATTCCGCAGCCGTGGTGATCGGATAGAAATACTTCCTCGCTCCTATGCCTGCTTCCTTCAGTGCTTCGAAGACCTCGTCCCTGCCCACTCCGAAAGCATCCGGGTCGAATACTGCGGGGAAATACGCATGGTTGCTCTTCACATCCTTATTCACGGGATTGAGCCGGATGCCTTTTATACCCTGCAGATGCCCTCTGTACCTTTCCGTCACCGCACCGCGTCTTGCTATCTCATCATCCACGTGGCGGAGATTGCAGATGCCCAGAGCCGCACAGAGCTCGTTCATCTTTGCGTTGGGACCGGTATAGCCTATCCTCTCCTCATCTATTATCCCGAAGTCCCTGATAAAGCTCAGCTTCTCGCGAAGAGCCGGATCGTGGAAGCAGGCTCCGCCTCCTTCCGCCGAGTTGTATACCTTCGTCGCATGGAAGCTGAAGATGCTAACATCTCCGAAGGATCCTATACCCCTGCCCTTATAGGTCTCGCCGAAGGTATGGGCCGCATCATAGATCACCCTGAGTCCGTGTCTGTCGGCAATATCCTGTATATCCTCTATATGACAGATATTTCCGTATACGTGGATGGGAAGTATGGCCACGGTCCTGTCCGTTATATGGGACTCTATCTGCTCCGGATCGATAGTGTAGTCTGTGGGATCTATATCACAGAACACCGGTGTCAGCCCGGCACGTACTATGGCATGGGTGGTGGATACGAACGTGAAGGGAGATGTGATCACTTCTCCTTCGGTCAGTCCGAGGGCCTGCAGGGAGATCTCTATCGCCATATGCCCGTTGGTGAAAAGCTCTATCATCTCAACGCCGAGATAGTCTCTCAGCTTTTCCTTGAGCTCTTCGTGCTTGGGTCCCATGTTGGTGATCCAGCGGTTGTCCCATACCTGCTTCAGCTCCTCGATGTATTCATCCAGTTCCGGCATGAAAGGTTTTGTAACGTATATCTTATCTGTACTCATGTCTGTCCTCTATATCCGCTCCCAGCCTTTTAGCGTCTTGATCTCACTGTCCGTTCCCCTGATATATGCCTTCGGATATATCACATGCATATCCTCATTCCGGTTGAGCAGCGCTCCCCAGGTGGAAAAAGTAGAATTGGCGAGTATGTTACCCCTGCAAAGACTCATGAGATACATATCCTTCCATGAGTCCACCCCGCTGTTGCCGGTGACTGCAGTCCTCTCTTCTGCCGGTATCCAGTCGAATGCCTCCGAGATGAAGTCTTTGTCATCCGAAAAGATGAAAAAGTGAGGTGTCCCGTAAAGCTCCCTCATCCTTGATACTGCCTCTCTGTAATATGCCTCACCCAGCAGATCGAACTTGTCCTTATAGATCGGGTCCAGATAGTCCCCTCTCCTGACGTGGAGGGAAACTCCCGTTACCGATCGTATATTATGCACCATCACAGAGGAGCTCTCCAGCTCGCTCTCGGGGAAGGCGAACACATCCCGGATCTCCTCCAGATCGTCCCTGTAATACTTCTCGGAAATATAGAATCCGGTAGCATACAGATGTCTGCCGGTATCATATGATATCATATCATCCGGCGACATCTCGTCCAGGACATGATGTCTGATATACTCCTTATCGAATACCCTCAGTATCCTGTTGATATACCTGTATCCCTTCACGGTATGGGGAAACTGCCCCGAAGCCAGCGCGATCTCCCAGGGGTCTGCTTTCGGCAGGTGTATGCCGAAAAGTCTCTCGAGCTCATAGCCCTGATGCACCTGATTCCAGTCAAACCAGGTGAGATCTGCCTTGACTCTCACCTCCGGATGGTGCTTCTGCAGCTGCCTGAAGAAGACATACTGGAACATCTGATTGCCCAATCCTGAATTGAACTGCTGTATGATCATCACTTCTCCTCTGTCTCAGGTATCGACTCAGGCTGCCATGCTCCGGTATAAGGTGTCAGTCCCGGCTTCGGCAGATGCATCAGCACATGCAGCAGGTCATATCGCAGCACTGTCAGGAAGAGCTTCCACGCCTTCACCGACGGGTGCTTTACGAATACGGACGTTCCCAGCTTGAGATCATAGAAGGCTCTTTCTCTCTCTCTTCTGTCAGGTGCCCTGTATTGCTCCAGCCAGTACATCTGAGCCACATGGAAATATGTCTCCTGTATATATTGATCCCTCTTCCGGTTCAGGGAGTTCCAGTTCTCTCCGTCATCCTTTACCACATATCTCCAGGAGCTCATGGTCTCTTCAAAATGATGTATGGGTCCATGCAGCAGGGCAAAGAGCAGGATCCATGCATCATCTATGAAGTCATGTGCCCGGTAGATCACGGTATAATCGAACATCCCGTCCTTCCAGAAATTGCGCACCACTATGGACGCAGTCTGTCCCGGCCATATATCCGCCCTGCGGTAATCCTCTATCGTGTAGTCTTCCCGGTCCCAGGTGTAGAGCGCGAGCACAGCCTTATCCTCCAGCTCCTTTCCGTCCTCTCCGACGAGCAGAGCCGGGTTCGCACATCCCGAATATTCCGGGTGATCCTCAAGGAAGTCTGCCGCTTTCTGGAGCTTCCTCTCATCGGTCCAGAAGTCGTCTCCCTCTATGGTGGCGATATATCTGCCCCTGCAGGCCATTGCCGTCTCGTATACGTTGAGAGTAGGTCTGCCGTAGTTCCTTTCTCTGTACAGGAGACGTATCCGGTCCGGGTATCTTCTCTTGTACTCGTCCAGTATCTGTCTGGTAGAGTCAGTGGAATGGTCCTCTCCCACCACCACCTCATAGTCGAAATCCGTCTGCTGCGACAGGACGGAATCCAGGCACTGGTGCAGATACTTTTCATGATTATAGGTGATGAGCATCACGGAAATTAAAGGTTCACTCATCTGCCGTCTGCTCCCTGAGTCTTCTCTCGAAATCCTGCCTGTCCACCTCTTTGACCTTGCCGTCTTTTACCTCATATATCGCATCGCAGCCGCGTATGGTCGTCAGTCTGTGGGCAATTATCATCATGGTCTTCCGCCCGCGCATGGAATCTATCGCTTCCATCACCGCCTGCTCGGTCTCCGAGTCCAGAGCAGCCGTGGCTTCGTCCAGCACGAGGAATTCCGGGTCTCCGTATAGAGCCCTCGCTATCCCTATCCTCTGTCTCTGGCCTCCCGACAGTCTGACACCCCGCTCTCCCACTCTGGTATCAAGACCCTGCGGCAGGCTCTTCACGAAGTCTGTCAGCTGTGCTTCCTCTGCAGCCTTCCAGACCTTCTCATCATCTATATCCTTCTTCTCGATGCCGAAGGCGATGTTGCTCCTTATGGTGTCATCCGCGAGGAAGATCGTCTGGGGGATATAGGCCAGCTTCTCAGACCAGGTCATGGGATATTCATGGACGTTCATCCTGCCGTATCTGACCTCGCCGCTCTTCGGAAAGAGTATGCCAAGGATGATGTCCGCCATCGTGGTCTTGCCTGAGCCCGTAGTCCCTATGAGACCGATGGAGCTCCCGGCGGGGATCCTGAAGGATGCACGGTCTATCACATCCTTGTCCGTATTGGGATAAGAGAAGCAGATATCATCTATCTCTATGGCATCCGCTCCTGCCGTATCGGGAGCACTGCTCTCATCTGCAGTCACCTCCTCCAGCATATCCTCCGTCTCTTTGAGGTCGTGGTATATCAGGTCTATGGAGGGGCTCAGGAACGATATGCCGTTGAGGTAATTCGTGATCTTGCCCACAGACGGCAGCAGCTTGAACGCCGCCACTGCAAAGGCTCCCAGCTCGGGCACCATAGAGTTCAGGTCGGCTCCTGAGAGAGCCTTTATTATCATCACTGCCATTATACCGGCTATGCAGACCATCTCTATGAGATACTTGGGTATGGCTCCGAAGAAGTTCGTATGGATCAGAGCGTTCATCTTCTGCTCACCGCCATAGGTAAAGCTGTCCACGAAATACTTCTCCCGGTGAAGTATCTTGATATCCTTCACGGCTCCAAGAGCTTCCTCTATAGCCTGATGCATCCTGCCGTCGTATTCCTGATTGATCTCACCGTATCTGTTGGATCTCTTCTTCGTCAGGATACGGAACACCCCTACACTCAGGACGAGTATCGCCGCGATGGATATCGTCATGAGCGGATCCGTGACCAGCAGGAACAGCACCAGCAGCATGGACAGCAGACTCTCCGATATCACGTTCAGGAACTGCAGTATGAGCTGGAACAGCCTCTCACTGTCCAGCATGATATTCCTGATCATGTCTGATGTGTTGTGATCCAGATGATAGACATAGGGCTTTTTCATATAGCAGTCCACCAGTCTCGACTCCACCTTCAGCTGATTCCTGTATATGAAGCAGTAAAGGAAATAATACATGATGCTCAGATAGATATTCTTGATGACATATATGAGGATGATGAGCACGGCGAGCCCTATGAACATCGCCTGCAGATCGTAAAGCCCGAACAACGACCTGAACGAAGCCAGGAAGAAATTCGTGTCTATCTTGTCCGGCTCCGAGATGATGCGCAACAGCGGTGTAAAGAGTGAGACTCCGAGCAGCTCAAAGACCGCCCCAATGAATATGGCAGCGAGGAGCACTATCATAGTCCTCTTCTGCTTCCTGTTAAATATATATGAGATTTCCTCTATGATCTTTCTCATATGAGATTTCTTATCCTTCTTCTGAGAAGTCTCCACTTCCGCCTGCCAAGGAGAACTCTCCTGTGCTTTGCGTCATCCCGGGCAAGCTCCGACTCCACTATCTCCTGCTGTGCCTGCTCCTGCAGATGCCTGTCGGCCGATGACAGCCCGGCACCCTCCCTGTAGGCCGTCCCGTATTCACCTGTACAGTAGAACTCGTGATCCCTCGCCAGGACCAGCAGCAGCTCGTAGTCCTCGTAGAGACTGTGAGCTTCGTTGTAGCCTCCGGCTTTTTTCAGGGTATCGGTACGGACTATATAGTCCCGCATGATGGAATCCCATTTTCTGGTGATGATCAGATCGTCGCGGACATTTCCCTGCAGATAGTATCCTCGTTTTTTCTTTTTGTTTTTTGTCCTGCCGTCAGCAGTCAGGAAATTGACCACGGAATAAGCTATGATATCTCCGCCGTGCTCCTGCTGCAGCTTCATCTCCAATGCCAGCTTTTCCGTATTGCAGTATGTATCATCGGCATCGATGAAGGTGATATACTCTGTATCAGCCAGGGACAGTCCGATGTTCCTGGTACTGCTCACCCCTGTATTTCTCGGCTTGTAGTGAGCTCTCACATCCGGATAAGTCTTGGTGAGGGCATCTATGACGGACCTTGAATCATCCGTTGATCCGTCATCCACTATTATGACTGCTTCCGGCTTGAGAGACTGGGCCTCTATGCTTTCCACGCACTTTTTCAGAAATTCCGACTTGTTGTAGTTCGGGACTATCACCGTGAGGTTGGATCTCATTTCACGAACTCCTCTATATCCGCGAAACGGTCGATGTTCTCACGGATCCAGTGCTCATCCTTATCCCACCATTTCGTTTCCAGGAGCGATCTTATCTGCTCGTCCGTGAATCTGTACCTGACGGTCCTTGCCGGCACTCCGACATTGACGGAATACGGTGCGAGATCTCCCGTCACGAGAGCTCCTGCTCCGACCACCGCGCCGTCTCCTATGCTGACACCTCCCATTATCCTCACATCGTTTCCGATCCACACGTCGGATCCGATGCGGGTCCTGCCTTCCCGGCGGTCATTATATGTCTGCTTCTCGGCATAGGTGAATCCAATATCCGTTACCGGGGTATTGAATGCAGGATGCATCGCCACATTCGTCCTTGTAGGGTGCGAGCCGATGACAGTCTCTACGTTCCTGCCTATACTCGTATATCTCCCTATATCGGTATCCTTCATATCGCATCTGCTCTGCACGTACGACCCGAAGCCTACCGTGCAGTCTCTCAGCACGGCATCTCTTCCTATGAAGTTCCTTCCTCCAAGACCCGTTCCCGGGATGTAAGAGTGCTGCTTCATGATGCTCTTCGTAGTCAGTTCCTTATATGCCCTTGCCCAGGGCCAGAGCCAGCACCTGTAGAATGCGGATGCGGCCTCTTCCGCTTTTCTTCTTATGAATCCCATCATTCCAACCCTGCCAGTTCGGATATCGTATCCACCATATGTTCCCATGAGAATCTCTGTGCATCATCCCTGATGTTCTGCGCGAAATCCACTGTCTTCTTCAGTTCATAGAACCTCTGTATGGCTTTGGACAGCTCCTCGGGGTCGCCCGGCTCACACAAAACGCCTGTCTCTCCGTCATGCACGACCTCCGGAAGACCGCCCACGGTGGTAGCGATCACAGGCTTCTCGAAAGCATAGGCTATCTGTGCTATGCCGGACTGCGTCGCATCCAGGTAAGGTAATACCACGGCATCGCATCTCTCGAAATATTCTCCGACCTCCCTGTCCGGCACATATCCGTCCCTGACGGATATCCTGTCGGTCAGATGCTTGTCCGATATCATATGCATGTATTCGTCTTTGGCCTTGCCGAAGTCTCCCACTATATTGAGATGCACTATCTCCGGTATGGAGTCCATGGCCTCTATCAGTACCTTCAGCCCCTTGTAGGGACGTACGAACCCGAAGAACAGGATGACCGACGCCTGATCCACAGGCACCGCCTCCGTTTCCACTTCCACATCCTTAAACTCACTGTATGTAGGATGCATGTTCACCATGTATCTCGCATCCGGGATGATCGACTTCAGCTCGTCTGCCTCTCTGGAGGAGTGCAGCACGAAATAATCTCCCTTCCTCAATGTCCGGGATGTGAGATATCGGTCCAGTATGAATCTCTCGTGAGGGAAGACATTGTGGCAGATGAACATCACCCGGCTCTTCAGCCTTTTGATGAGCAGCTGATAGCAGGGGGCAAAGTACGGATGCCACCACTGTATTATCACAAGGGAAGGTGCGATATCGTTTATCCTGTCTGCCGCTTTTCTTATACTGAAAATATCAGCGGTGTTGATGATATACTCTGTGTCATCTATCTTGAAGCTGTCGTTGCCGAAGTCCCGCTGCTCTTTCCTGAAGAGAAGCTTCGGATACTGCATCGAGTATGAGATCATGGTCACATCATATCTTTGCTTCAGCGCACGGCACATAAGACCCGTATAATGGCTGATGCCGCCCTTGAAGGGATATACGGGACCTATCAGAACGATCTTGCTTTTTGAGATGTCAGCTGTCCCCATTTCCATCAGTCTTTTTTACCTTTTCTATGCCGTCGCTGTATCCGCTTCCGGTCGATGCGCCTGCCTCCATCCTTCGTATACGGTACTGCACATCCTCCAGGATCTTGCGGTTGGCCGCTATGATATCTGCCTGGAGTCCCAGTATGAAGGTCATGAAGCCTATCATTATCAGCATGGATGCTATGATCAGAGACTGAGTATGTCCGGCACCGTTCCCTCCGGCAAAGAAGACAAGAAACCTTATGACATATGCCATACCTATCACAAAGGGTATGAGCCCGCAGATGCTGAAGAACGTCAGCGGCCTGTACATCAGAAATGCCCTGATGATGGTGAGCATGGATTTCTTGACGTATCCGCCCATGCTGTGGAAGAGCCTCGACTTCCTGAGCTCGGGATTGGTGCGGACGGGAACGGAGGTGATGGCCATCCGGTTCCTTCCGGCCTGGACTATTGTCTCCAGCGTGTATGTGTACTGGTTCACCACGTTCAGATGCATCGCCGCATCCCTCGAAAATGCTCTGAACCCCGAGGGTGCATCGGGGATGTCCGTGTCCGATGCCTTCCTTACCACATAGCTGCCGAGGTGCTGCAGCTTCTTTTTGAGAGGAGAGAAGTGATCGATATCATCGATGGGCCTCTCACCTATCACTATCTCTGCCTCTTTATCCAGGATCGGTCTCACCAGCTTCTCTATGTCGTCTCCGCAGTACTGGTTGTCGGCATCGGTATTGACTATGATGTCTGCCCCGTTGCGGATACAGGCATCCAGCCCTGCCATGAACCCCTTCGCGAGTCCCTTGTTGCGGGGGAAGCTCACTACGTAGTTCACACCCCAGTCCTTTGCCACCTGCACGGTGTCGTCCTTGCTGCCGTCATTTATGATGAGATACTCTATCTCGTCTATGCCGTCAATATGCTTTGGCAGGGCATCCAGTGCTATGGTGAGTGTTCCTGCTTCGTTATAACAGGGTATCTGGATAATAAGTTTCATTTCTCGTCCTCATCAGATGTCTTTTTTGCTATGTATATTGGTCTGTGCTTGGATTCCAGATAGGCCTTGGACAGATACTGCCCGATGACGCCCATACAGAAGAGCTGTATACCTGCCACCAGCAGTATGATACATACCATGGATGACCACCCGCTCGTCGGATCTCCGAAGGCCAGTTTCTTCACTATGATGAACAGGATGCCTATAAAGGATATGGCAGACATCAGAAGACCGAACCAGGTCGCCATAGACAGTGGTATCGTCGAAAAGCCTATGATACCCTCAAGGGCATACTTGAACAGCTTCCAGAATGACCATTTGGTCTCTCCGGCCACTCTCTCCACGTTCTCGAACTCTATCCATTTGGTATCGAAACCGATCCAGCCGTAGATACCCTTCGTGAATCTGTTGTATTCCTTCATACCCACTATCGTATCTATCATGCGGCGGTTCATGATCCTGTAGTCTCTGGCACCGTCCACTATATCGGCGGCGCTCATCCTGTTGATCAGTCTGTAGAACATGCGGGCAAAGAAAGATCTGAGAGGAGGCTCTCCTTTTCGCGTGACCCTTCTTGTCGCTGCGGAATCATAACCCTCCTCCACGACTGCCCTGTAGAGATCGGGGAGCAGCGCCGGAGGATCCTGCATGTCTGCATCCATGGTGACGGCGAGATCTCCTCTGGCATTCGAAAGGCCTGCATAGAGTCCCGCCTCTTTGCCGAAGTTACGGCTGAAGGAGACATAGCGTACTCTTTTGTCCTTTTCTCTCAGGCCCTCTATCACAGCCAGCGTATCGTCTTTGCTTCCGTCATCTATGAAAAGGTATTCGAACTCCAGGTCCTGCCAGACAGCCTTCATCTCGTCAGAGACCTTTACGATCGCATCATAGAAATAAGGCAATGCCTCCTGCTCGTTGTAGCACGGTACTATCACACTCAAAAGACTCATGTATTCCGTCTCCTCAATATATCATATTCCTCGGGGAACGCACTGAGTGTCACCCTCAGCTCCTGTCCGGGATGCGGTGCCGATGTCTGCGCAGTGCCTTCCGCATCGCTTATCGCTTCCACCCGGCATGTGGTATTCTCTCCGTCAGGGCGCATTATCTCTATCTCTTCTCCCACCGTAAACTTATTCTTCTGATGCAGCATGAAGGATCCGTCCTCCGCCACTTCTTCCACATGCCCGAGATAGGTATACTCGGTCACATATGTATTGGAATCGTATATCTGCGAATCAGCCCCGGGCTTGCCGAAGAAGAATCCGGTAGTGAAGCTCCTGGTCGTACACTTGCCTATCTCTTCCCTGTACCACTCCATATTCTCCCGGTACTTTTCGGGAGACTCGAAATAATCGTCTATCGCATGGCGGTAGGTCCTGGCCACACAGGCCACATACAGAGCCGTCTTCATCCGTCCCTCTACCTTGAAGGAATCGATACCCGCATCCACCAGCTCCGGGATATGCTCTATCATGCACAGGTCCTTGCTGTTCATGATATAAGTCCCCCGCTCGTTCTCATATACAGGCATATACTCTCCGGGGCGGGTCTCCTCTTCCAGGACATATCTCCACCGGCAGGGATGTGTGCATTCACCCTTGTTCGCATCACGTCCTGTCATATAGTTGGACAGCAGGCATCTCCCGGAATATGAGATGCACATGGCTCCGTGTACAAAGCACTCCAGCTCGACCCTGCCCGATATGTGCTCCTTGATCTCTTTCAGCTCGGCAAGAGACAGCTCCCTGCCCGCAACGACGCGTTTCGCTCCCTGGTTGCCCCAGAATTCAAACGTCCTGTAGTTGGTGTTGTTCGCCTGGGTCGATATATGCACGTCTATGTCAGGGCAGATCTCCCTTGCCGTCATGAGCATTCCGGGATCCGCGATGATGAGTGCATCCGGTGCCAGCTCTGCCAGCTCCCTGAAGTACGTATCCGCTTCATCCAGATCGCTGTCGTGTGCAAGGATGTTGGCCGTCACGTGGACCCTGACTCCATGGTCATGGGCAAAGCGTATGCCCTCAGCCATTTCCTCCTTTGAGAAGTTCCTGGCCCCGGCTCTCAGTGAGAATGCCTCTCCGCCTATGTATACGGCATCTGCACCGTAGATCACCGCTGTCTTTAATTCTTCCGGTCCCTTTGCCGGGCACAGAAGCTCCGGTTTCTTCATCGCTCCCTCACTGAAAATGTGATGCCGTCTCCCACGGGGATCAGTGATGTCACCAGCCTGTCGTCTCCCGTGATATCATCCAGAAACTCCCTGATCCTTTTGTGTATGGTCCGGTCTCTTCTTTCTACCAGATATCTGGACTCGATGATCTCTCCGTCCATGAGGATATTGTCTGCTATGATCACGGATCCCGCAGCCGTGAGCCTCATGGCCTCCTTAAGATAGTCCGGGTACTGTCCCTTGGCCGCATCGATGAAGACCATATCATAGGGTCCGGTGAGACTCTTCATTGTCTCCGATGCATCCCCTTTTATCAGGGAGATCCTGTCCGTAAGCCCCGCCTCTTTTATGTTCGCTTCGGCGATGGCATATCTCGGTTCCCAGTCCTCCAATGTGTCTATCCGCTCGATCCCTTCAAAGGATCCTGCCATGCATATGGCCGAATAACCCGCTGCCGTTCCGAGCTCCAATACCAGATGGGGTCTGACAAGAGCCGTCACAGTCCTTAGGAACATCGCAGTCTCCGGTCTGATGAGCGGTACGCCTGCGCTCTCGCACTCCGAACGGATCCTTTGCAGCAGTTCATCTTCTTCGGCCGCATATCCCCGGATGAAATCCGAGATCCTTTTATTATCCATCCTCCTCCGGCTCCTCTTTGGCCGTAGGAGCCATGACCTCCATCATTTCCTCTGCGGTCATGGAGGTGTTGAGTGTATATGTCCCGGGCTCCAGCTTGTCGTGATAGTCTGACAGTCTCTCCTGCAGAATGAAGAGCTTGTCATCCCTTATGAGCCCATAGCCCTTCAGCAGCTCTCCGGTCTCTGCCACGGAGCTTCCCATAGGTATAGTCACGACTACGTCCACTCCGTCTCCCTCTGCCATGGGGGGTTCCGAGTAGATCCTGTATCCGTAGTCATAGGCTGCAAGGCACACTTTCCTCACTCCCCATATCACGACCACGAGGATGCAGGCCCTCACTATGAAATTCAGAATGCCCAGTATTATGGATCTTATCGTCTTGATGTTCATATCGTCTAAAAGTTGATCTCCGTCATCAGTCTGTCAAAGAAATTCTGCATCATGTGGAAGAAGGTCCATTCCGTCATCAGGAAATCATATACCTCGGGAGTCTCCAGCAGATCTTCGTTACGTCTTCTCAGATCCTCCATCCTTTCGTATATATCCTCATGCTCCGGTGCATGCTGAAGGAAATAGTTCTCTTTTCTGAACTGTATTGTCCTGTCGAAGAGCTCGGGCTTCCTGTGGAGCACCTCCACCATGTGCATGTAGTCCTTGTATTCCTGTGTTTCCCTGATCAGATCAGCGAAACCGTCTATGCATTCCAGCAGCTCTTTTTCCGTAGTCACTATCCGCCTCTTTCCGTCTATTCCGACCCCTGCCGGTCAGATATCCATGATCACCGGCAGTATCATGGGACGTCTCTTTGTCTTCTGCCATATATATCCCGACAGCTTCTCTCTAAGCTCCTGTCTTATCTTGCCCCAGTCTGTCACATTCCTGTCCTGCAGGTCTTCCATCGTCTCTTCGAGCACATCTATGGCATCCTCCATCAGGGCATCTGCTTCTCTCACATACACGAAGCCTCTGGACACTATGTCCGGGCCCGAGAGCACCTGGTTGGTACCTCTCTCCATGGCCATTGCAATCACTACCACGCCGTCCTCTGCCAGATGCTGTCTGTCATGCAGGACTGCCGAACCTACGTCTCCCACTCCGAGTCCGTCCACATATACCGCTCCGGTGTGCACATGTCCCGCTATCTCGGGTCTGGTGTCATCATCGGCGATCTCCAGCACATCTCCGGAGTGGAGCATCAGTATATGTGCGGGATCGTATCCCAGCTCTTTGGCTATCCTGCCCTGCGCATGCCTGTGTCTGAGCTCCCCGTGGATCGGGATGGCATATCTTGGCTTCACCAGCGAGTAGATGAGCTTGATCTCCTCGCGGCAGGCATGTCCCGACACATGGACATCCTGGAATATGACCTCGGCACCCTTATCCTCCAGGTCGTTTATGACCTTGTCCACGGCTTTTTCGTTTCCGGGTATGGGTGTGGAGGAGAACACTATCGTATCCGTGGGCTTGATCGTGATCTTTTTGTGCAGGCTCTGTGCCATCCTCGACAGCGCCGCCATCGACTCACCCTGAGATCCCGTAGTTATGATCACTGTCCTCTCGTCCGGATAGTTCTTCAGATCGTTAAGATCCACCAACGTGTTTTCCGGCACCCTTATATATCCGAGCTCCGTGGCTGTCTCTATGACATTCACCATGGACCGCCCCTCCACGGCTACCTTCCTGCCATACTTGCATGCCGTGTTTATTATCTGCTGCACTCTGTCCACGTTGGATGCGAAGGTGGCTATGATCAGCCTGGAGTCTTTGTGGTCGCCGAAGATCTCCTCGAATATCTTGCCTATGGTCCCTTCGGATCTTGTGAATCCGTCCCTTTCTGCATTGGTCGAATCGCACATCAGAGCCAGTACACCCTTCTTGCCTATCTCGCCGAATCTCTGCAGATCTATGGCGTCTCCGTAGACAGGTGTATAGTCCACCTTGAAGTCTCCGGTATGTATGACTATCCCGGCCGGACTGTATATCGCAAGCGCCGCAGCATCCACTATGGAGTGGTTTGTCTTGATGAACTCTATGCGGAACTGACCGAGGTTTATCGACTGACCGTGCGAGATCACTTTCCTCTTCACGGTCTTCAGCATATTGTGTTCCTCGAGCTTCCTGTCTATCAGCGCTATCGTGAGCTTTGTTGCATATATGGGCGCATTGACCTTCTGCAGCACATAGGGCAGGGCACCTATGTGATCCTCGTGGCCATGGGTGATCACATATCCCTTTACCTTGTCTATGTTCTCTTCCAGATAGCTCACATCCGGGATACACAGATCCACGCCCAGCATATCGTCCTCCGGAAATGCAAGACCGCAGTCCACGACGACGATAGAATCCTCATATTCGAAGGCTGTGATATTCAGGCCGATCTGCTCGAGGCCTCCCAGCGGAATGATCCTTAGCTTCGAATGAGGCAAATCCATATTCGGTTTTTTCAAACTACTATACTCCTTTAGATTAATGTAATGTCCTGGTCTCCGAGCAGCTCAGCGAACACGCCGGCCACAGCCTCGTATTCACTGTCGGTCAGCTCCTCGGTATATGAAGCGGTCTCCTCATCCTCATCGGAGAAGACCTCTTTTAATATTCGTGCGTTGTCCTCTTCATCCGCCACGAGTATGTACGTATTGCCGCCCAGTGTGGTGCTCTCTACCACATCGTACTCTGTCTCCACACCGGTCTCGTCTGTAAATATTATGCTCATTTTCCGTTCTGCCTCAGATAATCTGTCAGGATTATGGCAGCCGCCATGGAGTCTATATGATCCTTGCGGTCTTTCCTGTGAGAGCCTGTCAGCTGTATGATCTCGTCTGCCTCGACGGTGGTCAGTCTCTCATCCTGCATTACAACCGAAAGACCTGTACGTCTCGACAGGTCCTCCCCGAATCGTCTGGCCAGCACCGATCTGTCACTCTCCGTCCCGTCCATATTAAGGGGAAGGCCTACCACGATACTGCCCACGTCATATTCATCTATCAGTTCGCCTATCCTGCGGTATGTCGCTCTGAGCTGATGCTCCCTCTCTCTCCTTATCGTCTCCAGGCTGACCGCCGTGAGTCCCAGTCCGTCCGTCACGGCCACGCCCACAGTCCTGGATCCGTAGTCCAGTGCGAGTATCCTCTTCATGCTGCCGTCACTGAGGATTGCTCCATCCTTTGTTATTGATATAGTCCGTGAGCAGCTCCTCTACCAGCTCGTCGCGCTCTACCTTCATTATCAGGCTTCTGGCGTTGTTGTGGCTGGTTATGTATGTAGGATCTCCGGACATGATATATCCCACTATCTGATTGACGGGATTGTATCCTTTCTCCGTGAGCGCCTCATACACAGCCTGAAGTACTACTCTTACTCCTGTTTCCGGCTCTGTCTCCACCTTAAAAAACTGTGTGCTTCCTATGTCCTTCATTCCTGTCTCCATTCTGTATGCTGACATCAGATTCAGCCCATAATCCTGTATATTTTACCGTATATATCAGCATTAAGCAAATTAAGAAGGCGGCCGGGATCCGGCCGCCTTCGTGTGATCTCTTGTCAGACTTGAGTCTTTGTCTCAGGCCTTGCCTGTCTTCTTCTCGGCAAGGATATCGAATACGACTGCCGCAAGAAGGACCACGCCCTTTACGACTTTCTGCCAGTTGGCATCGACTCCCATGATGGACATTCCGAGGTTGATGACACCTATGAGGGTAGCACCCACGACCATACCGAACACATTACCGGCTCCGCCGTATGCCGACACACCGCCGACCACGCAGGCTGCGATGGCATCCATCTCGTAGTAGGTTCCGGCCTGTGAGTTGGCTGCCTGGAATCTGGATGTGACGATGAAGGTAGTGATGGATGTGAGCACTGCCATGTTCAGGTATGCCAGGAACATGATCTTCTTTGTATCCACACCGGAGAGTCTGGTAGCCTCAGCGTTGCCGCCTATGGTATAGAAGTATCTGCCGAGGACCGTACTTGAGGTGATGAAGTTGTATATCAGCACTATAGCCACCACCCAGATGAGCACTGTAGGTATGCCGCCTGCCAGAGAAAGCTTGTATGCGAAAAGCATGATGACCGCCACGGAAAGCACGCTCTTTATGACCACTGCCAGTACCGACTCGGCCTCGTAGCCCTTCTTCACCTTAGCTGCTCTGCCAAGGAAGGATGTCACCACCACTATCACGCAGGCGACGACTCCGACTATGAGACATACCACATTGGTCTTGCCCACGGGAGTGGAGAAAACCTTACCCGAGAATACTGCAAGGAATCCCTTCTGTGCAGCCAGTGAGATACTTCCTGTGGTACTGTTGGCACTCAGGAGTGCGGTACCCCATCCTCTGAAAGCGAGGTATCCTGCCAGAGTCGCGATCCACGGGGGGATATTCACATATGCTATGAGATAACCCAGGATCGTACCGTATACTACACCCACGAGGAGCATCAGCAGGATGGCCACTCCGGGATTGAACTGCTTTACCATCATCATTATGCCGCCGACGGATCCCAGGAAACACACGAATGATCCGCAGGAGAGATCGATGTTACCACCGGTGAGCATGCACATCAGCATACCCGTTGCCAGCACGAATACATACGCATTCTGTGTGATCAAAGCGTTGAAATTCATCGGCTGGAACATCTGTCCGCTTGTCGTTGCTGTGAAAAAGATATATACCAGGACAAGGACAATCAGCATTGCATTTTTCTTTAAGACACTTAATACTTTATTGTTCGTCATGACTTCCTCCTCCCTTACTTTTTCTTCTTGCTTGACAGTACGTCAAAGACAATGGCCACCAGAACGACGATACCCTTGACCACCTTCTGGTAGTTCGCTTCCACACCGACGATACTCATTCCCATGTTGATGACACCCATGAGGAGAGCACCGATGACTATACCGAATACATTTCCTTCTCCGCCGTATGCTGAAGCTCCGCCTATGAAACAGGCTGCGATGGCGTCCATCTCATAGCCCTGTCCGAAAGTAGGCTCGGCATGAGTAGCTCTCGCTACGGTAAGGATGCCTGCCAGTCCGGACATGAGACCCATGTTCACATATGCAAAGAAATATACCTTCCTGGAATCTATTCCCGAAAGATTCGTAGCCTTCTCGTTTCCGCCTACTGCGTAGAGATAACGGCCCATGGTGGTGTTTGCCGTGATGTAGGCATATGCCAGGAGCACCACTCCTATCCATATAAGGGATGTAGGTATGCCCTTGTACTGAGAGAGCATGAAGAAGAACCAGATCACTGCCACTGCGATGATGACAGTCCTGATGATGTCCGATGAAAGAGGTCCTACACTGTAGCCTGCCTTCTTTGCATCCACTCTCTTCTTGAATACAAGAAGTGCATAGATCACTGCGATCACTACACCCGCAACGATGCAGGTGAGGTTCATGCCGCTCCCGCCCAGAAGATCAGGGACATAGCAGTCAGCACCGCCTCCGAACACATTCAGGAATACCGTATCGTCTATACCTACCGAATATCCCTGGAGCACAACATTGGCGAGTCCTCTGAAGGCGTACATGCCTGCAAGGGTAGCGATGAAGGGAGGTACCTTCACATATGCTATCCAGTAGCCCTGCCATGCACCCACCAGGATACCGCCGGCGAGCATTATCGCTACAGCGACGACCCAGTTGATGTCCTTTGCCATCACCACTGCTCCGATACCTCCCAGGAAGCAGACCACGGAGCCGCAGGCCAGGTCGATGTTACCACCGGTAAGGATACACAGGAGCATTCCTGCTGCAAGCACGAACACGTATGCGTTCTGCGAGATAAGGTTGTTCAGATTCTGCGGCAGGAGCATCTTGCCCCCCGTCATTACCTGAAAGAATATGACTACAGCTATGAGGGCAAATACCATCGTATATTTTTTAAGTACATCTTTGATATTTATACTCATGTCATTCACCCCTTCCTGACTGTAATATGTTCGCCATGATACGCTCCTGAGATGCCTCTTCGGCACTGAGCTCTCCTACGAACCTGCCTTCGTTCATGATATAGATCCTGTCGCTCATCCCCAGGACCTCGGGGAGCTCGGAGGATATCATCACCACCGACTTGCCGGCCTTTACCAGATCATTGATGATGCAGTAGATCTCATACTTCGCGCCTACATCGATACCTCTCGTAGGCTCGTCAAGGATGAGGATATCCGGATCGGTGAACATCCACTTTGCCAGCAGCACCTTCTGCTGGTTTCCACCGGACAGATTGCCCACATTCTGCTCCACTGTGGGAGTCTTGGTGTTGAGCTTGTCCTGATACTCGACAGCGACCTGATACTCTTTATCCTTGTCTATCACGCCCTTGTCGCTGACACCTCTCATGTTTGCGAGAGAGTTGTTTACCTTGATGGAGTTGGACAGCACCAGACCGTTGCCTTTTCTGTCCTCGGTCACATATGCAAGCTTTGCATCGATGGCAGCTCTGGGATCCTTCAGATCCACTTCCTGACCGTTGATCTTGAGGGTGCCTGTGATACCTGAGCCGTATGACTTACCGAAGATGCTCATCGCGAGCTCTGTACGTCCGGCTCCCATCAGACCGTAGATGCCTACGACCTCACCCTTCTTGACATTGAAGTTGACTCCGTCCACCACCTTACGCTCTGTATAGAGGGGATGATGGACCGTCCAGTCCTTGACCTCCAGATTTATCTCTCCAAGCTCCACATGCTCTCTCTTGGGGAATCTGTTCGTGAGCTCACGACCCACCATGCCGCGGATGATCCTGTCCTCGTTGATCTCCATGTTATGGCAGTCCATGGTCTCCACTGTCGATCCGTCACGGATGACCGTGATCTTGTCTGCCACATACACGACCTCGTTGAGCTTGTGGCTGATTATTATCATCGTCATGCCCTGCTTCTTGAACTCGAGCATCAGATCGAGGAGTGCCCTCGAATCCGTCTCGTTCAGTGAAGAAGTGGGCTCGTCCAGTATCAGCAGCTTTGCGTGCTTGGCCAG
>DNLO01000204.1:18524-20033 GCA_003488445.1 Lachnospiraceae bacterium
AGGTATTTGTCAGCCTCCCCGTACGTTTCATTCCAATTTATCGCGTTCTTTTTTCCTCTTTCGTTTCCGAGGAACATATTCTCGCCTATCGACATCTGGGGCACCAGTGCCAGCTCCTGATGTATGATGACTATACCCTTCTCCTCGGAATCCTTTATCTTCTGGAACTTGCAGACCTCACCGTTGTAGATGATGTCTCCTTCATATGTTCCATAGGGATAGATGCCGCTCAATACGTTCATCAGAGTGGACTTTCCTGCTCCGTTCTCACCGACAAGAGCATGGATCTCACCCTCTTCAACCGAAAGGTTGACATTATCCAAAGCTTTTACACCCGGAAAAACCTTGGTAATATGATCCATTCTCAGCAACTCTTTTGCCAAAGCCGTTCCCTCCTCTCAATACCTTCTCGTTTTTTGTCTCAGTCTTTTCTTATGGAAAAAAATCGGATTTCTTTCATAGTAAATTTGGGGCGGGCATCGCCCGCCCCAAATCCGTTTAGTTCAAATTTGAGAGTGTTCTCAATTACTTCAGCTGATCCTCTGTGTAGTAGCCTGAGTCAAGGAGGATCTCCTTGTAGTTGTTTGCATCTGCGAATACAGGCTCGCAAAGGTATGAAGGAACAGTGATGACGTTGTTGTTGTATGTCTTCTCATCATTGACATCAACTTTCTCGCCTGCAAGGATCTGGCCAACCATCTTAACAACCTGGCTTGCAAGTGTACGAGTGTCCTTGAACACTGACATTGACTGCTTGCCTGCGATCATGTTCTTGGTGTTCTCTATGTCGCAGTCCTGACCTGTGATGATGGGATACTTGCCCTTGTAGTTAGCTGCCAGTGCGTTCTCAACACCGAGTGCTGTAGAGTCGTTTGAGCAAAGCCATACATCGATGTCCTTGTCTGTGTAGAATGAAGAGATCCTGTTCTCAGCCTCAGACTGAGCTGTCTCTGTCTTCCACTCAGGAGTAGCAACGTCGTTGAATGTGGTCTTGCCTGACTGAACAACGAGCTTGCCCTCGTCGATGTAAGGCTTCAGAACATCATATGCACCGTTGAAGAAGAAACCTGCGTTGTTGTCACCGGGATCACCTGCTGTGAACTCGATGTTGAAAGGTCCCTCTGCGTTGTCCAGATCAAGAGTATCCTTTACGTATGTACCCTGAACTGTACCAACCTTGTAGTTATCGAATGTTGCATAGTATGAAACTGCGTCTGAATCCATGAGCAGACGGTCATAAGCTATGACGGGGATGTTTGCTTCCTTAGCCATGTCAAGAGCCTCACCGAGTGAAGATCCCTCTATAGCTGCGATAACGAGAACGTTGCATCCGCCTGAGATCATGTTCTCAACCTGTGACAGCTGAGTCTGAACGTCGTTGTTAGCGAACTGAAGATCAACCTCATAGCCTGCATCCTTCAGCTCTTTCTCCATGTTTGCGCCGTCCTGGTTCCATCTCTGCAGATCCTTGGTAGGCATTGAAACGCCGACCTTCTGTCCTGCTGCTGC
>DNLO01000204.1:20179-35066 GCA_003488445.1 Lachnospiraceae bacterium
GCTGCTGCGTCTGCTGCAGGTGCTGCAGAGCTGCCGCATCCGGCAAGAAGTGCTGCTACCATTGTCATTGAAAGAATGGCACTAAGTAACTTTCTTTTCATCTTTTTTCCTCCCTTGTAATGTTGGATGTCTTTTGTATGCCGCCCGAAAACGGCACACATAAACTTTGTACGAATAGAATGCTATCATACAGTTATTCTTAAAAAAACAGGAAATAATTGCGGGACTGTCTGATCCGGCTCTGACCGGATAGCATAAAATTGACATTGCCGCATCAAGATTGTGCTATGCCCTCCGGATCACCTTTCCTTGAGGTATACATCTTCCCGGAGATGAAAGCCGCCGTCTATTATGACAGAATCAATATTGCTTTTCGTCACCATGATCGGGGGTATGTTGATACAGGGTACGCTGTACCTGCCGTTCTCTATCACGGTCGACTGTGATATGGAATATCCCTTGGCCAGAGATACCGCTGCCTCTGCTGCTCTTTTGGCCAGGACGTCTATGCTCTTGTACACGGTCATGGTCTGTGTGCCTTCCACTACCCTCTGGCATGCATCCAGATCGGCATCCTGCCCCACTATGGGTATCCTCCCGGCCCTTCTCTTTTCCGAGTAGTACCTCACGGCCTGTCCCGCAAGAGAGTCATTGCCGCACATCACGGCATCTGCCCTGTCGGCCTTTTCCGGATTCTCCGACAGGTAATTAAAGGCCTCCTCGCCTTTCCACTCGGTAGCATAGTAGGTGTCGAAGACCAGCAGCCCGTGGCCTCTGATCTCCTCGTCAAAGCCTTTGTTCACAAGCGATACGTTATTGTCCTTCGAGGGTCCGTTGATCTTCATGACCAGACCGCCGGAAGGAAGCTTGTCTATGATCGCATCTGCCATATATCTCCCCACCATCTCGTTATCGAAGGTGATGTAGAGATCCAGCGGCACGTCCGTCACCAGGCGGTCATAGGCCACCACCTTGATCCCGGCATTCCTGGCATCCTGGACCTCCTTCTTCAGAGCCTGGCTGTCCACGGCGATGAGCACGATCACATCCATCTTCTTATCTATCAGATATCTCATCTGATCCTTCTGCTTGTTCACATCGCCGTTTGCATTCTGGACATTGACGGTAGCTCCAAGCTCTCTGGCTCTCGACACGAAGATATCCCTGTCTCTCTCCCATCGCTCGATCAGGAAGCTGTCAAAGGCGATGCCTATCTGTATCTGATCATCGGCTTTTTCGTTTTTCTGTGGCTCCCGGCTTTCCTCCACGCCGCTGCCGCAGCCGGTCAGGAATATGAGGGTAAGGAGCAGTATCGCTGTGATCTTTACGGGTTTCATTTTGTGCTCTCCGTTCGGTATTCCGTCGGTGTCATTCCAACGGCCTTTTTGAATATCCTTGAAAAGTAATTCGGATCCGAATATCCGACCTTAGTACATATGTCCTTGATGGAGATGTCCGGATCTTTTATCATTTCCTTGGCCTTGTCTATGCGCAGCTGCGTCAGATACTCAAGGAATGTCGTTCCGGTCTCTTCTTTGAAGAGCCTCGTGAAGTAATACGGACTGACATCCACCTTGCCGGATACCTCATCCAGGGATATGTCGTTCGAATAGTTCTCCGCGATGAACCTCTTTGCTTCCTCCACCAGGCTTCCCAGCTTTTCCTCTTTTTTTACGGTCACGTTGCGGGCCGCCTCGACGATCTTTGTCGTGAACCAGCTCTCCAGATCATTGAAATCCCTGCACTCCATGACGGTGGGAAGATAATCCGACCTGTGCAGGAAATGATAGGTCATCCCTCCGGATTCGTAGGACAGATGCTCTGCCCACAGTACAAACTCAAGGCACTTCAGCCTTGCGTCTATCAGGGCATCCGGATGTGCCTCTTTCATCCACGAGAAGAACCCGGATGCATACTCTCTGGTCATGCCCACATCACCGGAGCTGACTGCCGCAAACAGTCTCTTCTCTATATCCATGGGATAGTCCGGCTCATAGACACAGCCCACCGGCAGATCGCTGGCATGCGCCACTCCCGCTCTCGTCATATGCAGAGCACCAAGCGCATCCTTATATGAGTCCGATGCGGCCTCCACAGGCTGTACTGTCCCTATACCGATGCGTGCGTTGAATCCGGTCTTTTCCAGTATCTCCTTCAGCAGCTCCTCTGCCCTGCCGATTATCTTTACCCTGTCATCGTACTCCATGCGGCTGCTCTTCTGCGGGAAGTAGCAGATGATCTTATTCGAGAGCAGCGGTCCCGTCACACACCCCAGCCTACCTCTTATGATGTCTCTTATCTTCGTATACTCAGACTGGACCTTTATCCCGTTGCCCACCGGATTCTCCGAGTCGGAGTCCGCATCGATGACAGAGAGCACCAGCATGAAGCCGTATCCCTCCTTGATCCCCAACAGGTTCTTATAGTTGTCGGTCACCTCCGGACTCTCCTGGAACAGTATGGAATATATGAAGCCGTTCTCTATGACAGGCGTGACGGTCTCTATCTTTTCGCGTATGGAGAGTTCCTGACGTCGCTTTTCTTTTGCGGAGTCTATCTGCTCCATGGCTCTCTTCAGCACGTCCACTATCATATCCTTGCTGAAGGGCTTGTTGAGATAGTCGAGCACACCCAGTCCTATGGCCTCCTTGGCATAGTCGAACTTGTCGTAGGCACTGAGTATTATGAAGACCGTAGATGAGTTCGTCCTCCTTATCTCCTTCATGGCTTCTATGCCGTTTATCCCCGGCATCTGTATGTCCATAAAGGCGATATCGGGTCTGAACGTTTCTGCCAGCTCGATCACTGCCCTGCCGCTCTTTGCGGTCTCCGTCTCACAGAGCCCGCCGAACTCCTTCTCTATTATGAATTTGATGGAATCAGTGACGATACCCTCGTCATCCGCAAGCATTATCCTGTACATTTGCTATGAACCGTTCTCCTCTTCCGCTGCGTTCGGCACGGGTATGAGTATATCTACTATAGTACCCCTGTCCTCTCCTTCGCTGAATATATGCATGACCTCTTCCCTGTTGTAGAACAGTCTCAGACGCGACATCACGTTGGCTATCCCGACGCCGTTGGAGTCCTTCATGACGGGATTCTCTCCCGCTACTCCCGCCAGCACTTCCTTTATCCGCGCCTCGCTCATGCCGACTCCGTTGTCCTCCACCCTGACTCTGATCAGCTCGGGGAGTCTCTCCACCTTCAGGACGATCCTCTTCTCTCTCTCTATGTTGCGTATCCCGTAGTTTACGGCATTCTCCACGATCGGCTGGAGTATCATACCCGGCACCGATACGTTCAGGCAGTCTCTGTCGAGCTCCTTGGAAAAGTGGATCTCCCCCGAAAACCTTACGTTCAATATGTGGATATAATTATCTACTAAAGATATTTCCTGTTCAAGCGTCGTCTCTTTTTCTTCTCCCTTTATCCGGTAGCGGAAAAAGGCAGCCACGTTCTGCAGGTATCCCGAGGTTTTTTCCGCATCCTCGAGCATGGCAAGCTGAGCTCCCGCGTTCAGAGTGTTGAACAGAAAATGGGGATTGATCTGTGCCTGGAGATATTTGAGCTCCGCATCCTTCAGATGTGTCTCCATTATGATCTCTCTCTGACGCACGGGATCCATGATATTCTTTGTCATGACCGATGTCAGCAGGATGTTTATCAGCGCCACCGCCACTATCACGGACATGGTCACCGCTGCCAGCGATCTCAGTGAGGCTCTCAGCGCGGAGTACTTTTCCGAATTCTTCTTGAACTGTTCGTTGTTCAGACTGTAGATATATGCATTGATGTAGCTGTATATCCGTTCCGAGCGCTCGTAGCCGGCATTGTATTTCTCCACGACCCGTCCGCGCTTTGCCTGTATGGTCTCGTCCGTGACAGAGAAGTATGTGTCCGACAGCCCCTGTATGTCCTGAAGTATAGCCGTCGTTTCCTTGCCCTGTCCGTCGAGACTCAGCTCGGACAGATAGTCTCTGTACTGCTGGCATGCATCATAATACTGCTCCATGGAGTCCGTGGATTTGGTATTGAGATACTCCGACATACTGCCTCTCACCCGTCCCAGGGCATCGGACATCTCTCCGATCGTCACGTTGGTGGAGTAGACTCTGTTTATGACATTTATCGCACGGCTGATATAGATGAAAAGGACTATATTGACCGTAAGTATTATCAGGGATGTCAGTATGGTCAGAGCGACCATATTGGCCTGAACCGTGGATTTTTCTTTCACGGAGCTAAACAGCCGGTTCATATGCTGTCTCCTCCTCTTTTTCACTGATGTATTCGTCTATATTATCCGAAGTCACCACCCTGATATCGGCGGGCATGTACTCATTTACATAGCCTGTTTCTTCGTATTCCTTCAGTGCCTCTATGCAGTAGCTCCCCATCTGATCGGTGTTCATGGTAAGCGTGGCATATATGATGTTTTTCCGGATGGCAGAAAGGATGGTGCTGTTCTCATAGAAGCCGTAGACTATGGTCTGTCCCACTCTGTTGTAGTCCACCAGGGCCTGGCAGATGCAGGTGGTATATATCTCGTTCAGACATATGATCATATCCGGCAGCTCGTCATCATTCATGATCAGAGCACTGATGCTCTCCTCCGCACCGAATACGGATGTGTCCGGTACGGCCATGGTCTGCAGATTGAAGCTGTCCGATGCGTCGGATCTCTCGATCGTCTCTCTTATGCCCTGAAAGATGATATTCTGACTCGAATCCTCTGCATCCGGGCTCATGAGCACGAGTACGTTCTTCTGCTCATCTGTCGCCTTCTTTAGTATTTCTTTCCCGTAGTTGGTACCCAGATCATAATATCCGAATCCCACATAGGATTTCCGCGCAGAGGAGGTGTTGTCGCTTCCAACCGTGATCACGGGGATCCCCTTGCTGTCTGCGAGATCTATGAGTTCCTTCATTTCCTCGCGTTCTCCGGCCTCCACGATTATCCCGTCCACGCCGGCATCTATCGACAGCTCCATCAGACCCGTCCTGTCGGGAGTGGGTGTCAGGTTCTTGCCCATATCCTCCAGATAGTCTCCCTCTTCTTCGGCCGTTCTGTATGCGCCCTCAAATATGGATCTGTAGAATCCGTCACTGCTGTTTTCACAGATAAAGGCATAGTGCTTCAGGATCGTGCTGTCCTTTTCTCCCTCCTCGAGGATGCGGAAGACCCTGTTCCCGAAAAAGATCACACCGGCGATGGTGGCTGCGGTCACAGCCATCATGAAGCTTACCATTATCACTGCCAGCTTTTTGTAGCTGAATTCTTTCATGTGTCGCTGTTTCCCTGACCTTCTGTCTCGTATACGATCCACGAGAGCACTACCATGGCGGCTGTCTCTGTGCGCAGTATCCTGTGCCCGAGGGTGACGGGCATCACGCCGGCTTCTTCCGCAGCTTTTATCTCTTCTTCCGCAAAGCCGCCTTCCGGGCCTATGAAGACCGCCACTTCTCCTCCCTTTCTCATGGATGCTATCTGTTCTTTCGTAGCCTCGAAGTCCTCTGCCAGCTCATATGGTATGAGTCTGATATCGCAGTCTCCGGCATACCTCAGTGCCGCCCTGAGATCCATGACCTCTTTTACCTCGGGTATGATCTTCCTCCGGCTCTGCTTCGCCGCAGCCCCGGCTATGGCATTCCATCTTTCGGTCCTGCTCTTCGCTCTCTTCGGATCCAGCTTTACCACACATCTGGCCGAGGCCACCGGGATGATCTCTGCGACCCCCAGTTCCACTGCCTTCTGTATGATGAGTTCCATCTTGTCTCCCTTCGGGAGAGACTGGAAAAGACGCACCCTGACGGGGAGCTCGGTATCCGCCTCCTTGATAAAGTCCAGCCGGCAGTGCACCGCGCCCTCATCGTATCCTTCGATGTGGCATCTGTATTCGTTGTCGCTCACGCCGTCGGATACCGATATCACCTCTCCCGGCTTCATGCGCAGGACATTCCTGATGTGATTGTAATCCTCTCCTCTGATGTAGATATCGCGGTCGGCGATATCTCCGGGAGATACAAAGAAATGATACATTATCTTCTGACAAACCTCCGGAGCCCGGGTATCGTTTCTTTTAGCACGTCCAGTGTGTACCGGATCTCTTCTTCCGTGTTGCGATGAGACAGAGATACTCTCACCGTCGACTCCAGCTGCCAGGGCTCGACACCGATCGCCTTCAGCGTGGCCGATACGGAGGGCTTGTTGGACGAGCATGCCGACCCCGCCGACACATATATCCCTTTGTCCTCCAGGGCGTGGAGAAGCACCTCTGCTCTTACATCCTTCACCGAAAGGGATATGATACAGGGCATGTCTCCCCCGTTTAGCTTTATATCATCGATCTCCTGCACACCGTTTCTGAACATGTCGCTCAGCTCCCTGATCCTTTGGAAATGGTCCTCCATGCCGGTGTACATCTTCTGTGCCGCCAGGGCGAACCCGGCGACTCCTGGTACGTTCTCCGTCCCGGATCTTAGACCCTTCTGATGCCCTCCTCCGTATATCATGGGTATGACCTTCGCTCTCTCGGATTTGTAGAAAAGACCGGTTCCCTTGGGTCCGTGGATCTTGTGTGAGGAGGCCGAGAGCATGTCTATATGGCATTTCTTAAGATCCGGCTTCAGCTTGCCGAATCCCTGTATGTCATCCACATGGAACAGACATTCCGGCTGTTTCCTGTGTATGAGATCCCCTATCTCCTCTATGGGTTCTATGGCCCCGATCTCATTGTTCACATGCATCACCGATACTATGACCGTATCGTCATCCAGCAGGCTTTCAAGCCGGGCGGGATCCACATGCCCTTCATGGTCCACCTCCAGATAGTCCACCCTGGCCCCTTCCTTTTCCAGGTATTCCGCCGCACGGGATACGGCAGGATGCTCTACGGCCGTAGTGATGACATGGTTCCCTCTACGTCTGTTGGCCATGTATCCGCCTATCAGGGCGAGGTTGTCCGACTCAGTGCCGCCGGAGGTGAAGTAGATCTCACTCTCCCTGCACTTCAGCAGACCCGCAAAGATGTCTCTGGCATCACGGATATATTTCTCCGCCTCAAATCCCTTTCTGTGCAGGCTTGCGGGGTTCCCGTAATCCTCAGTCATGATCTTCATCATCAGTTCCGCCACCTCCGCGTCTGCTGCGGTGGTGGCGGAGTTGTCAAGATAGCATTCCATGATCGAACTCTATGATCCCTTCCTTATCGCGTCTGATATGCCCGGTGAGGATCTGCCCCTCTGCGGCGAGATCCGGCACGGCATACACCTTGATATATTCTCCGGTATACCCGGTCCTCATTTTCTTACCTTTTATCTCTTCGATATCTTCAAACAGGACCTCTACCGGCTTCCCTGATGCTATATGCCGGTCCTCGTATTCTTTCTTTTTCCTTGTGTTCAGTATGGCCAGTCTCTCGGATCTCTCGTGCTTTGTCTTCTCGTCAAGCTGTCCCGCCATACCGTCCGCCACCGTCCCCGCTCTCCGGGAATACTTGAAGATATGTGTCTCGTAGAATCCGATACGCTCAACAAACGACAGTGTCTGTGCGAACTCCTCCTCCGACTCCCCGGGGAAGCCCGTGATGATGTCGGTGGTGATGGCAGGATCATCATAATACTTCCTCAGCATCTCCACTCCCTCCATGTAACGTGCGGTAGTGTAATGCCGGTTCATTCGCTTCAGCACGGGATCGGATCCGGACTGCAGGCTCAGATGAAAATGCGGACATACCTGCTCTGTCTGTGAGAGCATCCTCGCAAACTCCTCTGTGACCACTCTCGGCTCCAGCGAGCTCAGTCTGATCCTCTCCACTCCCTTCACTCCGGCCACACCCTTTATCAGATCCGTCAGGGATTCCCCGTCTTCCGGCCTGTCCTTTCCGTAGGACGACACGTGTATCCCTGTCAGCACTATCTCCCTGTACCCGGCAGCTGTCTGTTCGGAGACCTCTCTTATCACTTCACTCACCGGTCTTGATGAGATGCGTCCTCTCGCATAAGGTATGATGCAGTAAGAGCAGAATGCATCACATCCGTCCTGGACCTTCATGAAGCATCTGGTGTGAAAGACATCCTCCCCGCCGGCCGTCTCCGGCTCTTTTGCGGCACGTCCGCTTTCAAACTCGTCGAGCTTTTCACCTATCAGCTCTTTGTCTTTGTTGAAGAGGCAGATGTCCACCCCCTCGGTCTTCACGGACTCCTCTCCATGGGTATTCACATAGCATCCGGCCGCCACTATAACGGCATCAGGATTCTGCTTCTTTGACCTGTGGATCATCTGTCTCGTCTTCCTGTCTGCTATATTGGTCACCGTGCAGGTATTTATGACATAGACATCTGCCCTTTGATCAAACGGTACGATAATGTAGCCTCTGTCTTTCAGACTCAGCATCATTTTCTCCGTTTCATAGCTGTTGACCTTACATCCGAGATTGTGAAATGCAACCGTTTTGCCCATTTTTAAGGAGTTTTTTCGTTACCTTTTATTATTGACTTTTATTTTAGGCGACTTTATTATAATACACGTGCAGCGTGGAGCGCACAAGTAAGCGGAAACTTGATGTAGGAGGGTTATAAATATGAAGACAATACAGATCTCGCTGAATTCTATCGAAAAAGTGAAGCAGTTCGTAGGTGCTGTCACAAAGTTTGATTATGATTTCGATCTTGTGTCAGGCCGTTATGTCATCGATGCAAAGTCTATCATGGGAATATTCAGTCTGGATCTTACAAAGCCCATAGATCTGAACATTCATGCCGAGGATAATATCGACGATGTGCTGAAGGCTCTCGAGCCCTACAGGGTTTAAGGCGGGAGACAGATATTTAACAAAATACCGGCGGGACAGATGCCTATTCGGCGTTTGTCCCGTTTTTCTCATGCAGAGCTACGTACTTTCCTGCCACCTCATAGATATTAAGATCAAAGTCCCTGTACAGCGGCAGGGTATCCTCACCCAGCACGTACAGCAGGGAATCATCATATCTTCCTTCTCTCATATCAGCCATTAATTCCTCCCGGGTACCGTTCACCTTGTCTCCTATCGGCCGGGCATAATAGAAATCGTTGGTGGTCATCCCGTGTTTATAGGCGTAATAGCTCACGGCCTGGCTCTGATCCAGCCCCACATCATTCCCCAGATCCATTACGATATGTTCACGTCCTTCCGCCAGTCTTTCCATCCCGGAGTCTGTTTCATAGGGATCTGTATACTCATGTCCGGCGATAGCATATGTCGAGTGGCTCTTTCTTATGAAAGGGATCATATCGACGATCTGTATCAAAAGTACCAGGATCATCAGGATCATGAGTGTCTTTTTTCTGGCCTTTCTCGTCACGTATACGACAGCTGCGGATACTATAAGGATCCAGACCGGCCAGATGAACCTGCCGTTGCTTCTGAATATACCTGCGAATGCCCTGTACACCCTTCCGAGATCCAGGTCTAACAGCACCCTGTCATTCAGGGATATCTCCGGCAGCAGGCTGAAGATGAAAAACAGTGCCGCCGTGATCGTCAGCATTACCCTTCGCATCCCCATATGCGGCAGTTTCCGTTCGACGAGCAGTATCCCCGCCGCACAGATCAGCAGGAAGAACACTCCGGCCCCCAGATAGGCGAAGCCTTCGTACTGTGCGAGAGCTACCGGAAATCCCGGCATATAGGCAAGCTCCATGGAGTTGTATAATGAATTCAGATTTGCCTCATAGGTACCTACCCCGAGATTCGCTTTTGTATCACCGGCAAATCCGCCGAAGATATACAGGAGCAGGATCCCGGTGACGATAAATGTCCCCGTGTATGCCAGCACTTTTTTTATATCCCGGCTCTTTATCAGGTATTCTGCCTGGCTCATCAGAGTTATCCCCGCGCACATGGCCCATATGTAGGGATGAATGAGTATGGCCGCTCCCGAAAGCAGGGCATACTTTGTCAGGTTTCGCCCCATATGCTCCGAGGGCTCTACAGTCAGCCATAAATATATCGCGATAAGGATGAGCCATTGGGAAGTAAGAGATGTATGATAGAACATCCTGAACTGTACTGTCCAGCTCAATGTGTACAGGATCGATGCGATGACCGCTATGTCTGCTCTGTGTGTCAGTCTGTGGATCAGGAGTCCGCCCATACCGCCCATCAGCGCCATTGAGATCATACCGTAGATCCCGAGGTACTGGAATATCTGCGGGAGCAGAGGACTGATCAGCTTGAACAAAAAAGCAAGCAAAGGTATCGAATCGGTATAGATAACAGACATATCGTGGGGATAAGATGCAGTGGTGATGAGGCCAAGAGGGAACTGCCACGGACTGGACCTGTACAGGCAGAAGCCGAGATAATGCTGTGCCAGATCTCTGTCTGCCGCTGCCATGATCCAGTCATCGCAGAAGGGATCGAGGACATGGGGTCCGTATATCATGATGAATATCACCGCTCCGAGAAGAAATGATATCCCGAACACCCATCGTCTTTCAGTCTTTTCCGACAATGACAAGCTCATCCGTGCGTAAGGCCTCCTCCATAAGTGCATCTATGACACTGTCAAGATTATGCTCTGAGCGCTCGATTATTTCAAGCTTCGGCTTTGTCACCGGGTGCTTTGCCACGAATATCGTACAGCAGTCCTCGTAAGGGAGTATGGAAGTTTCATATGTTCCGATCTTTTCGGAGATATTGACTATCTCCTGCTTGTCCATACCTATGAGCGGTCTGTATACAGGCATGGTTCGCACCGCAGAGTCCGTAACATAAAGGGACTGCAGTGTCTGTGACGCCACCTGTCCGATAGACTCTCCCG
This sequence comes from Lachnospiraceae bacterium, assembly GCA_003488445.1. Classification (GTDB taxonomy): domain Bacteria; phylum Bacillota; class Clostridia; order Lachnospirales; family Lachnospiraceae; genus NK4A144. Next base: position 30,986 of record DNLO01000204.1, read on the forward strand.
TGATCAGTCCGAGACATTCCGTACGGGCTGCTATGCTCTCGGCTATACGCATCATATACCGTCGCATGATGATCGTCAGCTCGTCATGCGGACACTTCTCGTATATCGCCAGCTGGATGTCCGTGAAGTTTATGATATGCAGATATATCGGCCCTGTATACTTCGATACCTGCCCGGCCAGGTCTATCACCTTCTGTCTGGCCCTGTCCGAAGTATAGGGCGGTGCATGAAAATAGACGGCATCGAGGACGACACCCCTTTTCGCTGTCATGTATCCTGCCACCGGAGAGTCTATGCCCCCGGACAGGAGCAGCATGCACTTGCCGTTGGTCCCGATCGGCATTCCCCCCGCACCGGGTATCTCTCTGGAGTAGATATGAGCCACATCCCTGAGCTCTACCCGTATATCCACCTCCGGATGATGTACATCCACGTGAGTCTCGGGGAAAGCGGTGAGGACTGCCTCTCCGAGTGCGGCATCCACCTGCATGGAAGTATAGGGATATGATTTATGGGCGCGACGGGTGTTTATCTTGAAAGAGAAATTCCTGTCATCATAGGTGTCCCTGACAAAGCTGACGACTGCCTCCTTCAGGTTGTCCAAAGACTTGTCCTTCACGTGCTCCACAGGGCAGAAGGCCACGACACCGAAGACATGCCTCAGCGCTTCCGTGGCAGCATCCATATCACAGCTCTCATCTTCCGCTTCCACAAAGATGCGTCCGCCCATATCCTTTGTAACAGCAAAACTGCCCTCCACTTTCCTGAGGGCATTTTTGATCTGTTTCATAAGGGCATCCTCGAATATATACCGGTTCTTGCCCTTTACTCCTATCTCGCCGTATTTTATAAGAAATGATCTGAACATTTACTTAAACATCCCTTTTTTCTTCTTTCCCCTGGCATTCTCTTTTGCAGCGTCATTCTCATGTCTGGCGACATAGTTCAGTGAATCGCCCGTTGCTGCATCGAACTGCTTTAAGAGCTCCTTCGCGGAGCCGCTCAGTCCGGTAGGCACCTGTACGATGAGGGTCACATACTGATCTCCTCTTGTGTTCGCATTACGAAGCGACGGCACGCCCTTTCCCTTCAGACGTACTCTCGTATCGGTCTGCGTTCCCGGTTTCACGTTGTAGACGACCTTTCCGTCCACCGTATCTATCATGACATCTCCGCCGAGAGCAGCCTGTGCATAGGAGATGGGAGCTGTGGAATAGATATCCATGTCCCTTCTCTGGAAGATGGGATGTCTGGCCACGTCGACCTCCACCAGCAGATCTCCTCTGGGGCCTCCGTTCGTTCCCGGCTCGCCCTTCTCCCTGATGCGCACTGCCTGTCCGTTATCTATTCCCGCAGGTATGGCCACCTGTATCTTCTTCTTTGAGGCGATATAGCCTGTCCCGAAACAGTCCGGACACTTTTCCTTGATCACCTGACCCGTACCGTGGCAGTCCGGACAGGTCTGTACATTCTGCACCGTTCCGAAAAGAGACTGCTGTGTGAATACGATCTGACCCTTTCCTCCGCACTTGCCGCAGGTAGTCTTGCTCGTACCCGGTTTGCAGCCGGTACCCTTGCATTTCGGGCATTCATCCTTCAGCGTGAGGTCTATCTCCTTATCGCAGCCGAATACGGCCTCCTCAAAGGAAATGCGCACTGCCGTACGCAGATTGGCCCCTTTGCGGGGACCGGTCCTGCTGGCTCTGCTCCTGCCGCCTCCGAAGAGATCGCCGAAGATATCTCCGAACATATCGGTGAAGTCCATCGAACTGAAATCACCGAATCCTCCGAATCCACCGGCTCCGCCGGCACCGGATCCGTCGAAGGCCGCATGACCGAACTGGTCGTACTGGCGTCTCTTCTCCGGATCGGACAGGACCGCATATGCCTCCGAAGCTTCCTTGAACTTCGCTTCTGCGGTCTTGTCCCCCGGGTTGGCATCAGGATGATACTTCTTCGCGAGCTTCCTGTATGCTTTTTTCAGTGTTTCTTCGTCGGCACCCTTGTCGACTCCGAGCACCTCATAATAATCTCTCTTCTGATCTGCCATATTCGGCTATCAAACCTCTCTGTAATCTGCGTCCACCACATCGTCACCTGCATCGCCTGCAGATCCGGCTGAGGCGCTGTCAGATGCTGTATCTGCCTGAGGCTCGGGTCCGGCACCTGCTCCGGCCTGTGCCTGCTGCATGTTCTCGTACATAGCCGAGAATACCTTCTGTGCAGATGTCTCCAGCTTGCTCTTTGCAGCCTTTATCTCATCCACATCGCTGTCCGTGAGATCCTGTGCATCTGCATGACGGGCGAGGATGTCCTTCAGAGCCTTGAGATCGGCTTCCACCTCTGATTTAGCTGAAGGATCCAGCTTATCGCCCACCTCGTTTATTGCATTCTCTGTCTGGAATGCAAAGGAGTCTGCATCGTTCTTTGTATCTATAGCTTCCTTCCTCTTCTTATCCTGAGCCTCATACTGCTCGGCATCCTTCACTGCCCTGTCGATCTCGTCATCCGACATGCTGGAACCGCCCGTGATCGTGATGTGCTGCTCTTTTCCGGTACCCAGATCCTTTGCGGATACATTGACTATACCGTTGGCATCTATATCGAAGGTGACCTCTATCTGAGGCATTCCTCTCCTTGCGGGAGGTATACCGTCGAGCCTGAACTGACCGAGGCTCTTGTTGTCCTTGGCAAACTGTCTCTCGCCCTGCAGGACATTGATGTCCACTGCAGTCTGGTTGTCTGCTGCTGTCGAGAACACCTGGCTCTTCTTCGTGGGGATGGTCGTATTCCTCTCTATGAGCCTTGTTGCGATACCGCCCATTGTCTCTATGGAAAGTGACAGAGGCGTGACATCCAGCAGGAGCACGTCACCTGCGCCTGCATCTCCGGCCAGCTTGCCTCCCTGGATGGATGCTCCTATTGCCACACACTCATCGGGGTTCAGGCTCTTGGAAGGCTCCTGCCCTGTGAGCTGCTTTACCTTCTCCTGTACACAGGGGATACGTGTGGATCCGCCTACAAGAAGTACCTTGCCGAGATCGGAGTTGTTGAGACCTGCATCCTTCATTGCGTTCTGTACAGGTACTGCTGTCCTTTCCACTATGTCATGTATGAGCTCTTCGAACTTAGCCCTGGTGAGGTTCATGTCGAAATGCTTCGGCCCGTCAGCTGTAGCAGTGATGAACGGCAGGTTGATGTTGGTCGTCGTAGCGCTGGACAGCTCCTTCTTTGCTTTCTCGGCTGCCTCCTTGATACGCTGCATGGCCATCTTGTCTCCTGAGAGATCGATGCCTTCCTTGTTCTTGAAGTCCTCTACCATGTACTTTGATATGACATTGTCGATATCGTCACCACCGAGATGTGTATCTCCGTTGGTAGAAAGCACCTCTATGACACCGTCGCCGATCTCGATGATGGATACATCAAAAGTACCGCCTCCAAGGTCATATACCAGTATCTTCTGCTCTTTCTCGTTGTCCAGACCGTACGCCAGAGCTGCTGCCGTAGGCTCGTTGATGATACGCTTTACATCCAGACCCGCTATCTTGCCGGCATCCTTTGTGGCCTGCCTCTGTGCATCATTGAAGTATGCGGGCACGGTAATGACTGCCTCGGTGACTGTCTCTCCGAGATAGCTCTCTGCATCGGCCTTGAGCTTTGACAGGATCATTGCCGATATCTGCTGGGGAGAGTACTTCTTGTCATCTATGGTGCGTCCGCGGTCTGTACCCATATCACGCTTTATGGATGATATTGTCCTGTCGGCATTGGTCACCGCCTGCCTCTTTGCCGGCTCACCCACCAGCCTCTCTCCGTTATTCGTGAATGCCACTACAGAAGGTGTAGTCCTCATTCCTTCTACATTGTTTATGACAGTGGGCTTGCCGCCCTCCATAACTGCCACGCAGGAATTGGTGGTTCCCAGATCGATACCTATTATCTTACTCATAATGCTTCCTCCTTTTATCTGATGATCATTCTGTAATTACTGCGCTACCGACACCATACTGTGCCTTACTACCGAGTCGTTCAGCATATATCCCTTCTGAAGCTCCTTGCATACCTTTCCGGATCCGTA
>DNLO01000158.1:0-7418 GCA_003488445.1 Lachnospiraceae bacterium
AGATCGTAGCTGTAAAGATCTTCCCGCGACTTGTCCAGCTTGACTGTGGTCTCGTGGGTATCGCCCGGTACGCTGCCGTGTCCGGGGAAGTGCTTGTAGCAGGCCGTGACCCCGTTGTCCTGAAGACCGGCGGCGAACTGCAGCGCAAGCTGAGATACCAGCTCGGGATCGGATCCGAAAGAGCGGTCACCTATGACGGAGCTCTTCGGCTCGCCGAGCACATCGGCCACCGGAGCGAAGTCGAGATTGAACCCGAGATCGGACATATATCTGCCGATGGTCTCGCCGGCGGAGTAGGCTTTTGCAGGATCTTTGGTCTTGCCGATGGTGGACATGGAGCTCACCTTGTCTACACCGAAGCTGTCGTTGGAGGCTATGCGTACTATGCGCCCTCCCTCTTCGTCGACTGCCAGGAAAGGTGAGATGCCGCAGGTATTCTCTATATATGATCTGGTATTGGAGAGCATCTCCTTTGTCTGATCCGGATCCTCCAGATTCTGCGCGAAATAGATCAGACCGCCCACAGGGTACTCGGAAAGGGCGTTCTGCGTGGTCTCGCCTGCACGGGTCACCACGTCTGTGCCCGTGATCTGCTCAGGAGTCACCATGAAGAGCTGGGCGACTTTCTCCTCAAGAGCCAGGGAATCGATGAGCAGCTCGATATCCTCGTTCGGATCTTCCTCGACCACGTTTTCGGATACTTCGTTCTCCGAGAGTACGGAGGTGTCTACATCTGCATAGCCGTCATCTATCTCTTCTTTTTCCTTCTTTATCCAGATGTCTCCGCTCTCGGAAGGGGCCTCTGAAACGGGCTCCTGCACAGTCTCCTCGACCTTGTCTGCTTTCTTTGAAAAGAGGCCGGTCTCCTTGATGAGATAGTTCGCACCAAAGCCTATGCCGGCTGCGAGGCACCCCAGCATGAGGAAGGTGAGGATGAAAGCGAATATCCTCTGGCGTATTACCTTTTTATGGCGTTTCCTGCTGCTCATAACCAATATATTGTATTAAAGATAAGTAAAAAGTCAAGATATGGATAGAGCCCTGCCGGGGGATGTGGTACAATGATACAAAGATCGGAACGATATCACAGACCGGAGACAGAGGATGAGGATAGGACAGGGATATGATGTGCACAGGCTGACGGAGGGCAGAAAGCTCATCATCGGCGGTGTGGATATACCATATGAGAAGGGACTGCTGGGACACTCCGATGCGGATGTGCTGCTGCATGCGGTGATGGATGCGCTGCTGGGAGCTGCCGCCCTCGGGGACATAGGGAAGCATTTTCCGGATACGGATGAGCGGTACAAAGGCGCAGACAGCATGAAGCTTTTGGAAGAGGTTGGGAGAATGCTGGATGAGCGCATGTATTTCATAGAGAATATAGATGCCACCATCATAGCCCAGGCTCCGAAGATGAGACCTTATATCGAAGAGATGAGGAGCAACATCGCCGGTGCGCTGGAGATAGATGTGGACCAGGTGAACGTGAAGGCCACGACGGAGGAGCATCTCGGCTTCACCGGCAGAGAAGAGGGGATCGCGGCATCGGCTGTATGTATCCTGGTCTCACCTGCGGAATATGATCAGAGCGCGGAGGGGAGCTGCTGTGCGGGAGCTTCGGGATGCCCGAGGCATACGATGCAGTAATGGCAGATAAAGAATGCATACAGCATAGGAGGAAAGATATGGGGAACGGATTTGAAGGAAACAAAAACATAATGATACTGGATCACCCTCTGATCCAGCATAAGATAACAAGACTGAGGGACAAGAGCACGGGCACGGCGGAATTCAGAAAGCTCGTCAATGAGATAGCGATGCTGATGGGATATGAGGCATTAAGGGATCTGGAGCTTACGGATATAGATGTGGAGACTCCGATAGAGAAATGCAAATCGCCCGTTATCGCCGGCAGGAAGCAGGCCATAGTTCCCATACTCAGGGCAGGGCTCGGCATGACGGACGGTATACTCCAGCTGCTGCCCACGGCAAAGGTGGGGCATATCGGACTGTACAGGGACGAGGTCACCCACAAGCCCCATTCATACTATTGCAAGCTGCCGAACCCCATAAATGAGAGGGTGATCATAGTGACGGATCCCATGCTGGCCACGGGAGGCTCGGCAGTGGATGCGATCAGGTTCATCAAGGAAAAGGGAGGACAGAAGATCAAGTTCATGTGCATAATAGCCGCACCGGAGGGGCTGAAGCTGCTTTCCGAGGCACATCCGGATGTACAGATCTATGTGGGACATCTGGACAGGCAACTGAATGAGAACGCATATATCTGTCCCGGACTGGGAGATGCGGGGGATCGTATCTTCGGTACGAAATAAGACTATCCCGGACAGGATGTCAACGGGCGCCGCTTTCTTCGGAAAGCAGGCGCCTTTTTTATATATAGTGGACAGGTATGCCCTATTTGACTATATATAGTGGATGAGTTATACTAATTTAATATTTTTGTAACAAAAGGGAGAACTATGTCTACAGGCAGGCGCAGTGGCAACAACAGAAGGTCCGGGCTCGGTAAATATGAGGAGTATAACGGATTCGGAGAGTTCAACAGAGACAGCTATGTGGGCTTCGATGACGAGGACGTCAAGAGAAGATACGGCGACTATATAGAATTCAGTGATGATGATCTGCAAAGAGGCAGGGACGGCGGCGCGTATTCCGATGATGCCGACTTTGATACGTACGACAACTACGACAGATACGGTGATACATACGAGGATGAGTATGAGGAGTATGAGGACGGGTACGAGGATGAGTATGAGGGCGATGACGGATACGACGAGGATGACGATTACTACTACGACGAGCCTGTAAGGCGAAGGAATGCCGGCGGGAGCAGCCGGAACAGGAGGAGCAGCCGGGACCGCAGCGGCAGGAGCAGCCGCGGAGGCAGCGGACGCAGGACATCAAAGTCAAATGCCGGCGGCAGACCGTCCGGGGAAGCCAGGTCCAAAAGATCGAACGGAAAGGCGGGCAAAAACGGCAAGCCGAAAAAGAAGAGCAAGGCAGGTCTTTTTGTTATCGAGATACTGATATTCCTGATGCTGCTGGGAGCGCTGTTCTTCGTGCTCAAGTGGGACACCGTGGAGAAGGTGGACCTCAAGGAGAGTGAGATATACATCAACGAGGAGCTGAAGCAGGCACTGGACGGCGGCACCCAGACAGAGACAGGAGAGGCGACTCCTGACTGGGGCATGGAGGGATACAAGAACATCGCTCTGTTCGGAGTGGATGCCGGCGGTACAAGGTCGGATACGATCATCATCGCCTCCATCAATGAGAAGACTCATGATGTGAAGATGTGCTCCGTATACAGAGATACATATCTGAACGTGGACAGTATGGAGAATCCCGTATACAACAAGGCAAACTCAGCCTATGCAAAGGGAGGGCCCGAGCAGGCCATAAGGATGCTGAACATGAACCTGGACATGAACGTGGATGACTTCATGACAGTGGACTTCGCAGCACTGGAGGACGTGATAGACGATCTCGGCGGAGTGGAGATAAACGTGCAGCCGGAGGAGATCTACTATATCAATGATTATCAGTTCAGTATAGTCATGGGGCTCGGCGGTCCCAAGGAGGGCAAGATCACCAATCCGAGAAACTTCATATCGGTGACGGAGCCGGGACCTCAGACGCTGAACGGACTGCAGGCTACGGCATATTGCCGTATCAGATATACCGCAGGGTCTGACTTCAGGCGTACGGAGAGACAGAGAGAGGTCATCTCGCAGATCGTGAACAAGGCAAAGCATGCATCGCCTGCACAGCTGAACAAGGTGCTGGATGATGTGCTTCCCAGGATAAAGACCAGCTTCACAGCTGCAGAGCTGGGAAAATATGCCATGGATATCAAGTCATATAATATCGTGGAGTCAAAGGGATTCCCGTTCGAGAATGTCACCGGCAAGATCAACAGGCAGTCGATGGTCGTACCCACGACTCTCGCTTCAAACGTGAACGAGATGCATACCTTCCTGTTCGGTACGACGGAGTATTCTCCTTCCTCTGCTGTGCAGGAGATATCGGATCACATAGAGTCCGATAAGACCAAGAGCGGACTGTGACATGGAAAAGACAGCCGATGTCGTGATCCTGACCCACAAGCCCTCGGAGCTTTTCCTGGATATCATAGACAGGCTGGAGGAGCAGAGCCTGAAGCCGCGGAAGATAATCGTGATGAACACCGGTGAGAGTCATATGGATGACCTCCTGGGGAGATATCCGGACAGGCTTAAAGGATACGACAATATCGAGATACATCACATAACCCGGGATGAGTTCGATCATGGCGGTACCAGAAAAAGAGCGGCAGAGTATTCCGATGCCGCCTTTCTGATATATATGACGCAGGACGCACTGCCGGCAGATGAGAGACTGGTCGAAAATCTGGCAGCTCCTTTCGAGGGGGACGGGAGCATAGCGGTGTCGTACGCCAGACAGCTGCCCTATGAGTCGGCCTCGCCCATAGAGAGATATAACAGGAGTTTTAATTATCCGGAAGGGGACAGGAAGAAGACAGCCGATGATCTGGATACACTTGGGATCAAGGCGTTCTTCTGTTCGGATGTATGCGCCTGCTACAGGCGGGATATATATGACAGTCTCGGAGGTCATATAGAGCATACGGTGTTCAATGAGGACATGATATATGCACGGGGTGCAATAGATGCGGGATATAGTATATACTATGCATCGGATGCCAGGGTGTATCACAGCCATGATTACACACCTGCACAGCAGTACCGGCGCAACGTGGACCTGGGCAGATCCCAGGCAGAGCATCCCGAGGTCTTCGGAGGGATCACATCCTACGGGGAGGGGAAGAAGCTGGTAAAGGGCTGTATGTCCTACCTGCTGAAGAACGGATACTGGTACATGATACCTGCTTTCATCGCCCAGTGCGCAGGCAGATATCTCGGATACAGGAAAGGAAGAAGGGGATAAGAATATGTGTGGGATTGTAGGTTATATAGGCCGCGAGCAGGCAGCTCCCGTGATACTGGACGGACTGGCAAAGCTGGAATACAGAGGTTATGATTCCGCGGGAATGGCAGTATACGACGGTGAGAAGCTCAGCGTGGTCAAGACGGCAGGGAGGCTGAAAGCCCTGGCGGAGCTCACTCATGACGGCGCGACGATGCCCGGGTGTGTGGGCATAGGACATACCAGGTGGGCTACCCACGGACAGCCTACCGATGAGAATGCGCATCCCCACTTCAACAAAGAAGAGACCATAGCCGTGGTACACAACGGGATCATAGAGAACTACAGGCAGATCAAGGACAAGCTGCTGAAGCGGGGCTATGAGTTCAGATCAGAGACCGATACCGAGGTGCTGGTACAGCTTATCGATTACTACTATAAGGGCAATCCTCTGGAGGCCATAACCAAGGTAATGCACCGTGTGGAGGGGTCTTATGCACTGGGGATAATCTTCGCGGAGCATCCCGAGAACGTATATGCGGTACGAAAGGACAGCCCGCTGATAGTGGGAAAGAGCGGGAACGGAAGCTTCATCGCTTCTGATGTGCCGGCTATACTGAAGTACACGAGAGATGTCTACTTCATAGACAATCAGGAGGTGGCCGTACTGGCAGAGGACGGCCTCACTTTCTACAACTCCGATGAGGAGGAGATCACCAAGGAGTCCACGCATATAGAATGGGATGCTGAGGCTGTGGCCAAGGGAGGCTACGAGCACTTCATGATGAAGGAAATGCATGAGCAGCCCAAGGCCGTGAGAGAGACCTATGAGAAGCATCTGAACGGTGACGAGATAATCATCGACGAGCTGAAGCTCACCGATGAAGAAATAAAGGGTCTGAACAAGATACATATCGTTGCCTGCGGTACGGCTTATCATGCGGGCATAGCAGCGAAATACATCATAGAGAAGATGGCCAGGATATCGGTAGAGGTGGATATGGCCTCGGAGTTCAGGTACCGTGATCCCATAATCGACAAGGGTGCTCTGGTGATACTGATATCACAGTCGGGAGAGACAGCGGATACGCTGCAGGCTTTGCGCGACTCCAAGGCAAAGGGTGCCAATGTGATGGCGATAGTGAACGTGGTGGGATCTTCCATAGCCAGAGAGGCCGACAGCGTGATGTATACCTGGGCGGGTCCGGAGATAGCAGTGGCGTCCACCAAGGCATATTCGGCCCAGCTCATAGCCCTGTATCTCATAGCCATGAAGTTTGCCAGAGTCAGGGACACGATATCCGAAAAGGAGCTCTCGGAGATACTGAACGATCTGAGGAAGCTGCCGGAGCAGATAGAGCTGCTCCTGGGCAATAAGGAGAGGATACAGAGATTTGCCAACAGATATATAGCGGCCAAGAGCATATTCTTCATAGGGCGCGGACTTGACTATTCGCTCTCGATGGAGGGATCGCTGAAGCTCAAGGAGATATCCTATGTACATTCAGAGGCATATGCTGCGGGTGAGCTTAAGCACGGTCCCATATCACTGATAGAGGACGGCACTCTGGTGATGGCGGCTCTGACACAGGAGGAGCTGTATAAGAAGACCATCAGCAACATCGTGGAGGTCAAAGCAAGAGGTGCCTTCGTACTGGCACTCACGAATGCGGGACATCAGGATATAGAGCAGACAGCGGACTACGTGATATACATTCCGCTGACGAACAGATACTTCACCAACTCACTGGCAATAATACCTCTGCAGCTGTTCGCATATTATGTGGCAGTGGGCAAAGGCTGTGATGTGGATAAGCCCAGAAACCTGGCCAAATCCGTGACTGTGGAATAAACGCGGCGGGAAAAGTCAGCCGTTGATAATGGAATCGAACTTGTCGTTTAAGGCGTAGTCCAGGTCTTTTCCGATGAGCCAGAGATATACGAACTCGTAATATTCTTCGGAACCGTAATCACTGCATTCCTTCGAGCCGTGATAGAACATGTTGTCGCGGCTGGAGGGATTTCCTTCGTAGAGCTTCCCGCTCTTCAGCAGCTGTACGGAAAATTCCCGGAAGTTATCCATAAGTACAAAATTTTTGAATATGCCCATGATGAGGACGCTGCATTCCTCGGCGAGGGTCTTTGGGTCCTCCTCCTTCAGGGCGAGGAAATGAGCGTAGCCGATAAGGAGAGCGCAGTACAGCTTCTGAGGGATCGACTGATCGAAGCTCTTGCAGATCTTCCACTTCTTCATGCAGTCCCTGTACAGCTTCAGATAATCCATGAACTTCTGCTCGTCATTGCTGCGCATGGCACCCGAGAGATCGTGGAACACCTGACGCCCGGCAAGTATATTTACTCTTTCTGAACCATAATTCTTCTTGAACATTTTCGTCTCTCCGATTGATCACATACTACAGCAGGTCTGCCAGCTCATAGAGCATGCTTTCTGTCTTCTCCCAGCC
>DNLO01000158.1:7480-8058 GCA_003488445.1 Lachnospiraceae bacterium
AGGCAGGGATCGGTGATGGACTGCCCGTATACGGTGCCCCCGGGGGGCTGGTTGCCGTCGACGAGATAGGACTCTATCATGAGACCCTTCACCAGTGAGCGGATATCCTTTGACAGACGCATGCTGTGCAGGATCTCCTTGGCGATGCGGGGCTGCTCGGCGAACTTCTTGCCTGAGTTGGCGTGGTTGGTGTCCACTATCACGGCAGGATTCTCGAGACCGCTCTGAGCGTAGAGCTCGTGGAGGAACATCAGATCCTCGTAGTGATAGTTGGGAGCGCTGTTGCCGTGCTTATGAGTATATCCGCGCAGTATGGCGTGTGCCAGAGGATTGCCGGAGCTCTTGACTTCCCAGCCTGAATATACGAAGGTGTGCGAGTGGTGTGCGGCCGTAATTGCATTCATCATGACGGAGAGCATACCGCTGGTGGGATTCTTCATGCCGACAGGGATATCCAGGCCGCTGGCTGTGAGGCGGTGGGTCTGGTTCTCCACGGATCTCGCACCGACAGCTACATATGAAAGGACATCCGACAGATAGGGATGATTGCCCGGATAGAGCATCTCGTCCGCGCAGGA